>CAZRLV010000245.1:0-5753 GCA_964600955.1 uncultured bacterium | reverse complement strand
ATGGATGGAGCCGGGCCGGGGCAGATTGCTACCATTCGTTCATTGGTCAATAATTCTTCGGATATCTACCCCAACCAGGGGAATCCTTTTTACTATCTGGCTCGCAAGGACTACGGTTATGCCAAGGAATGGGCAACCCATCCCGAATTTGGTTTTACGGAAAAAAGCGCCGACAAAATTCGAGCCAATAATTTTCACCTTTTTGGCTCAGGTTCCGCAGATGAGGCACGTTTTTCGGTGGTTTTTGGAAATGTTTTAAGACGTTGCTTATCTCTTTCAGGTTATAAGCAGATCAAAGCCAGTCGCAAGGGCAAGCGAAAGTCTGGCTCCAAGGATTTTGAAATTCAAGCAGGCCCGATCTATTACTATCGTGACTTCAATCAATTGCATGCCCATAAACTTTATTTAGACTCGCGCTATACGCAGGGCAGTCGTTCCACCAAGGGAGCAAAGGAATCAAAGGAACCAGAGGTAGTGAATTACCGTCAGGAGGGGGCTCTGGCTCCTATTGAGGTTTGGGACTCGCGCATGAATTGGTCTTTTCAGCCGCTTAAAGATCAGCAGCCCTCCCTGAAGGGAAGCTGGATCTTTATCTCCGGTGATGGGCTGATGGGACGTCTTCTTCCTACCATCGCAAGACTGCACCCTGGAACGAAATCCCTGAACCTTTATCTCAACGCCGTCAGCCTGCATGAGAGCCCCTCCTCTCCCTCCACCTTATACAAACGAGCTCAGAATATTGCCAATGGCGATGGGCGTTATCCCGCGGATAAAACCCGCTGGGTTTCACCTTTGATCCAAGCAATTTATGAGACTCAGGGGTCGCCGTTTTCCAAGGGAGGGGGCAGTGGGCGCGGTGTTGGGTTTCCACACCTTTTCAAGGTCTCTGCCAAACGTCTGGCCTGGTCAAATAAGGCCGCTAAGATGAGCGCATACACCAAGGAACTGTTACTGATGTTCTATCATACTAGCGCTCAGGCCTATGTAGGACAGGACAGAGAAATGCAGGACTTGATTCCTGGCTTATCGCGCCACCATCAAATGATTGTGCAAGAGGCGGCAAAAACCTGGAAAGAGAACGTAGTAGCCTTGATTGCCGACAAAGTCGAGGATCGCAAGCAGGATTTCTATTTGTTTTCTCCTTTTTCGGGTGCCTGGGCGGATCGTTCCAGGGCTCTAAAGCGCAATCAATGGGGTGGCGGCTCTATAGCATCTGGCTCAAGCAAAGGACCTGCCTATTATTTTACGGTTCCAGACCCCTGGCAGATTGCCGCTGAAAAAGAGATCAACTCTGTAACCGGTCAAGACCCGCGTATCAAGGATTTTATTCATGCCCGAACGCCCCTGAGTGAAGTTAAGAAAGAGGGGTTCAACCAGGCGGTCAAAGCCTTTGGAACGGGAAGCGAAAGCGGGGCAGAGGAGTTGTTTCGCGAGTACTTCTCGCGTGTAATGACAGATCCTGCCTGGCCTCTGCCCTATAACTATTCGACTCGCTTCGCCAAGGAAAAGCTGAAGCGTTATTATTTTCGAGGCGATCCAGAGGCTAGTGATGATCGCGACGACTTTATGACAAAGCGGGCAGTTCCCGAATTTCGTGACGCTATTGGATATTTCAACCCAAGGGTGAACCCTTATCTACGCGATTCTGAAAATAAACCACTCAATAATCAGCTTCAAAAAGAGGTTTTTTCGCATTATAAATCAAAGTACAAGGCGGATAATTACCCGGCCTATTTCTTTGTAAAGGAGATGAAGTCTGCTCGTTCTCTGGAAACGCTGGATCTGGATCAGCTCTATAAAGGTCGTTGTATGTTTTCGTATGCGAAGCGCAAGGAATTTGACGCTCGATTTAGACAGAGCAAAATGGAGCATAATTATAAGCTTGGAGCAACCGTCTGTTATCAGGGGGCTCTGGAGTTGGTGGATGCCAGTTTTGATGGGGGAGGGGTCTTAGTGGTCTCTGGACCTGTCATCCTCAAAGGCACACGCTTTGGCGGGGGGGGCTTGACCCTGGTGGCACCACAAATTCGTATTGAGGGGATGGCCATGCGTCTTGAGCAGGTGAGTTTAGTGCAGACCGGCGAGACTCCCTTTAAATTCAGGGCCGATGAAATCAAGGGTAATCTGGTAGTGAAAAAGCCGGTCGAAGTGAAGCGTAAAGGGGTGCTTAGCTACGATGCGGGTTTTTTAAAGGGTGACAGCTATGTGGTCGGATTTCAGCCCTATATCAGTCAATGGGCCTGGGGGATAGCGCCAAAATGAGTCAGCGCGGATTTTCTTTGATTGAAGTTATGGTCGCTGTCATGATCATGACCCTGGGGATATTTCCCGTTTACTATCTTTTTTCATCTGGAACCCGCGGTGTAACGGTGAGCATGCGTGAAATTCTGGCCGTGAATCATGCAGTTTCAGCCATAGAACTCCTCAAAGGTCTTAAAGCAAAGACGCTGGGTAGTTTTTGTGATTCAGGCGAGTTTATGGCTAAGCAAAAAGGCTGGGTGGTCTATGACCGAGGGACGGATCAGCTTTCGGTGACTGAAGACGAAAAAGGTGTTTGGGAGACTGTCGGTTCAGCTGAGGGAGAGAGGTTTTTTAGAGAGGTGTTAATGCCCGGAGATAAAATTGGATCTGGAGTTTTACCCCCAATGGAAGTGTATTTCACTGCGCGAAAAATTGATCTGCGCTGTGAAGACGGGGGTGCACGGTGGCCGTAAAGGTGAGTTGGAAGCCTGAGCAGGGAGAGGAGTCGGACGAAAAATCCGTTCTCTTTCGAACTCTGGTAGCGGAGACAAAATGAAGCGTTTGGGCTTTACGCTGGTTGAGGTGTTGATTGCTACGGTGTTGGCCACCATGATTTCGATTTTTTTGATGCAGCTCATGAGCCGGGGGCAGAGCATTGCCAGTCGTTTTTCAGGGAAGATTGCCGCGGCACGCGATGCGCATGTTATTCTTCAGAAACTGAAGATGGCTTTGCGGGGAAGTCGGGATGTGCGTATTGAGGGCAATGGTTTTAGCGCAAAAAACGCTCGGGGTGAGGAGTTCCACGTGGAGTATCGTCCTGATCGCAAAGCGCTAGAGTGGACCAATGCCCCCACTAGCATGGACCGCTGGTTAGGCACGAATCAGATTTACTCCTTTCAGATGGGTAAACCCCTGGAAGAGTATCCACAGATTTACAAATTGAATCTAAGTTTCAAAAATCCAGAAGCTCGTGATCCAAAACCAGAGAATGCTCTGAACTTCAGCACTATCGTATCTGAGAGGGTTCCCTACGGTGACCGAATCCCGGACAAGGCCTGGGTCCCCAATGCCAAAGATGAATGTCCACCGAGTTGTGAATAAGAAAGAGGGGAAGGAACTAGAGAACTATCGGAACAAATGAAGACGGAGAAGGAACTAAAGAACTATCGGAACTCATAGGTTATCGGTTAAGCCGAAGAAGGGCATGAATGCCCCAAATGCGTCATGCTGAACTCGATTCACACCATCTTCCTGCCTAAATAGCCACCTGTGGCTAAACCCCTGGATCCTGAATCAAGTTCAGGATGACGCGGTGAGACTTCCCACCCCCACGCAACCGGCATTGATTCAGGGTTTCTCAAAACACAGATCACTAACTTAATGACAATTGGGATCAAATCCGGTATGACGCAGTGGAGTTTTGAGCGCTGTATCCATTACTTCTAGCTTAACCGATAACCTATGATCGGAACTAGAGGAATCATCGGAATAGAAAATCTAAATCCGTCATTCTCCGGCTTGACCGGGGGATCCACTCAAAAGGTCGTAGAAGTCTTTACTCTTGAGTCCCTAGATCAATGTCGGCGCAACTTTTTTCCTGGGGTATCGTAGGTGGTGCAGAGAGGGTTCTTAAAAAAAGTGGGTATTTATGTGCTCTAAAAGGTTTATATCTGGATGGTTTGGGTCACTGGTTCTATTGGTTTTTGGTTTAATTCCAAATAACTTCGGTGTTCCGATTCCAGTCAGTGATCCGCCGGTCGAATCAGCGCCTCGATCCAGTGGTTTGCTTCCTTTGGCAATGAGTGAGGATCGTAGTATTGGTAGTGACCTATATGGGAGCACCTGTTTTACCTACCCCTGCGATGATTTTTTGAGCGCGGGCTCTCAGGGCCCCAGCCCATTTCCATCCGTAGGTATTCGACCGAATGCGGCAGAACCAGGTCCGTTGGGATCTTCCGTATTCTTAACCTCAAAAGATGGTCAGGTGATTCTTATAGATGGAATGCCTTTGGGGGCGAATGCCATTGGTGAAAATCCACGCTATAACCTGGTTGAAGATGATAGTGGCAATCTCGTTTCTGTTTGTGACAACTCTAAAAAAACATGCTTTATTCCCTCACGACTTGAATTGAAATCTCCCTCGGACGTACCCATTATTCTCAGAACCTATGAAGACATTATGGAGGAGCGTGCCTCCAGTTCAGGTCCTGCTCCCCATGATGACAGTTCCGGACCTGATTTTACGGCTGGTGATCCAGAGACTCGTGACCCGGGAGTCTGGAACAGTTGTCGTTCTGCCGGGGTTTCAGGCGACCAGGCTCCTGATAATTCACGGGCCTGTCTCAATGCCTATAACAATGGTGTGGACTCTATGGGGCGCAAGGATTTTATTCCTGTAGATTGTTCTTCAAATTTTGTGGGGCCTCTTCAGCCGTCAGTCAGCGCTCAATGTAAGGGGCGTGTGGTTAATGATTTGAATCTTTCTGAGTCCGCAGAGGATTCGAGCGAAACCGATGCCGGTGCATCTGCCAAAGAGGAGGATGACAACGCCTGTGGGGAGGTTGAGGACAGTTCAGCAGAAAGTCTTGAGGACCTCTTGAAAGAACCCGCTGAAGGAGTTGAACCCGAACCCGCAAAAGAGGATTCCCCTGAAGCTAGTAAAGAGCAAGATCCAAAAGAGAGTACCGCGGTTCCGTTAGAGCAAGTGAGCGCCTTCAATACAGGGGCCGAGGGTCCCGGAGAAGAGGTACTTCCCAAGGACGTGGATCAGGCGCCCCAGTCCTCTGAGCCGAGTGCCCAAACGATTGAGGTTGGCTCGGATGCCCCCTCAGACTCAGATTCAGGGGCTGAGGCCGGCTTTGTGGAAGATGAGGACGAATCCTTCTATAAGGGAAGTTGGGTGGACTCCGAAGGCAATTTGCAGGAAGTGGAAAACGAAAAGCCTTCGAATAAGGGTGAGGATGAGGCTCTTGACGATTTTCTCGGTGGCGAGGCCCAAACCCTGGAGGCACAGTCACGAGCCTGGGAAAAAAAGAAAAAAGCTTCCAAGACCCCTGGTGAACTCGAACTCGAAGAGCCCCAAAATCAGGGCCAGTCACCTAAATCTAAGCAGCCGCAGGAAAAGGAGCTCTCAGCCATGGTTGATGCGGCCTCGGAAGAATTGCTGACAAGAGATGACCTCACTGGTGTGATCCGCTTTAAGGAAAACAGTCAGGGGCTGGTGGTTATGGGTCAGACCATTAAATCCAAGCCCCCGCTTTCTAAAAGGCCGGGTGCAGGGGGCTCCAGCCTAACCAAAGAACAAATTCTAAAGGAGTTCAATTTTACAGAACCTCAATATGAGGAGTATGTTAAAAACTGCAAAAAAGCCACGCAGGATTTTCAGACGGGCACCCTGATGAATTGTCTGCGCGAAAATCTCGACAAATTCGCAGACTTTCTAATTAAGAGTGAGGAATAAGGGAGAAGGAACTAGAAGAACTATCGGAACTACAGGAATCATCGGAATAGGA
>CAZRLV010000244.1:0-5784 GCA_964600955.1 uncultured bacterium | reverse complement strand
GAGGGGGTTGGGGGGGGACCTGGAGGCGGTGCCGCTATATTTTTAATCCCTCTGATTCTTGATTCTTGTCACCCGCTGGCTTGACCAGGGGATCCATCTTCTCTTCTCCTTTTTTTATTCCATCAAAATCGGAGTTCTTTGCAGGCTTTCTCCTGCTTCATTTCGAAATTCGGCTGTGACCTGTACGGAACTAATCCCTAAATCAACATCCAGTATTCCAAAATTCTTGGTAAAGAAAACTCCGCCAGTCCGGTGCTGATTAGGCTCTAATCTTGGTGCTCCGTGATGAGTCAGTCCACTTGAAGTAATGTCATAAAGAGGTGCCTGCATGCCTTTTATTTTTAGGTAGGATATTTCAGCAATATGGCGATCTCCACTTAAAATGATGGGATTATTTGCGCCGGTCTTTCGCAAAAGCTCAAACAGTCGATTTCGAGCTTTTGGAAAATTAGCCCATTTTTCGTAGCCATGATTTTCAGCAATTATCTGAATTCCAGAGACCAGGATATTGACCCTCGCCTTACTGAACCTGAGTTCCTTCTCAAGCCAGTGCCACTGTTTCTCACCGAGGATGTCTCCAGAGGCACTTTTTTTATAGCGCTGACCCTTTTTGGGGGAAAGCTCTAGAACGTCTTGAAAATAGCGACAGTCCAGAAGTAAAACCTTGATCTGTCTGTCTTTTTTCCCCAGCGTATAGGATTGATAAGCTCCCTCACGTGCCCACGCCGGGTTAGACGGCGGGACATCCAGAAAGGAAAGCAGAAGTTTTTTACTCTGGACACGCAGAGGGTAAGTTTTGTTTCCGTCATTCATCCCATAATCATGATCATCCCAGATCCCAATAACGGGCATGGCTTGCAGTAGTTTCGCATAAAAAGAATTACTGCGAGTTCGCGTATATTTGGCTTTAAGTACATCTATATTCTGGGTATCCCCGTAGATGATATCTCCCATCCAAATCCACAGATCGGCCCCGGATTTAGCCACCGGTCCAAAAATGAGAGGCTCACGATCCGACATAGCACAGGAACCAAAAGCAATCCGTATTCGTTTTTTAGATACGGAATCCTGAGAAGTCTCAAAACTGAAATTCAAGGTTTGAGCAAGTACCAGATAAATCAAAAAACAAAGAAGCCACCGCATTCGCATAGACTCACACTTAGGGGCAAGTTATGTCAAGAAGTCATATTGGAAATCAAGAATTCAGAATACAGAATCCAGAAGTCAGAATCCAGAAGCCAGAATGAAGAGGAAGATTTTTTTACGACCATATGAATGGATCCCCCGATCAAGTCGGAGGATGAGGAAAATAGAGAACTATAGAACTATCGGAACTACAGAATCATCGGAATGGGGAAAAGAAAAAAATAGTTACCCTTCTGCTTTCGCCTTCCCGTTCTTCTCTTATTCTGTAGTTCTCTAGTTCCGATAGTTCTTTAGTTCCTTCCCCTCTGATTCCTCGAATTCCTTTGCTCCCTTTGATTCCTTTCCCCAAATCTTTCTGATATCCTTCTACCTGTGAATGAAAAACTGGCAAAATTTTTACGCAAACTGATGCATCTTTTAAGATGCCGTGTAACTCTGGTTAAATCATTGTCCATTCTTGAGGAAGAAGAGCAGGATCCAAAAATGAGAGATTTGATTTCTCGGGTTAATGAGCGGGTTCGATCAGGTTCTCCGTTTTCAATGGCTTTGCCTGAAGACGAGGAGATTCAGTCAGAATATATCGCGGCGATGTTGTCATCGAGCGAGGAGCATGCCAGGGTTCCCGAAGGATTGGATGAACTTGTCCAGGTACTAGAGCGGGACTTGATTCAACTGGGACCACAGCGCCAGTCATAATCTCCCCCCCCCAAGCATCTCATCTGGGAACTACGGTTACCCCGGCCCATAGGATAGATTAGAATTTTATTGATGGATGTTCAATGCACACTTTGTCCCAAGATCTGTCTCATTGCTCCCGGTGAGAGTGGCGAGTGCCGGATTCGTGTCAATCTAAAGGGCAAACTCACAGCGGTCACCTATGGTTATCCCTGTTCTTTGCATGTAGACCCCGTGGAGAAAAAACCTCTTTTCCACTTCTACCCCGGGGCGGGGATTTTGTCGCTGGCCACGGTGGGGTGCAACCTGCATTGCAGAGGCTGTCAGAATTGGGAAATCTCCCAGGCTAATCCTGAGGATTCCACGGCCCATCACCTACCTCCCGAGTCTCTTCCCCGCCTGATTCGCAAGGCAAATTGCAAAATGGTAGCCTATACCTATAGTGAACCCCTAGTATATTACGAGTATACGCTGGACAGTGCCAGAATTTGCAAGGAAGCCGGGTTCAAGAACGTCTTGGTGAGTGCGGGCTATGTGAATTCTGAGCCCATGCGAGAGCTATGTTCTTATCTGGACGCCACCAATATAGACCTGAAAGCCATGTCTGAGGAGTTTTATCAGTCGCATTGCTCGGCATCCTTACAGCCCGTGCTCAACACCCTGGTTTTAATCCGCTCGCTAGGAGTTCATCTCGAAGTCACCAACCTTTTGATTCCGACACTCAATGACAGTGACGCCGATATTTCGCGCTTGAGTCGTTGGGTGAAAGAAAACCTGGGACGTGAAACCCCGGTACATTTTTCACGCTTTTTTCCACACTATAAAATGCGAAATATACCTCCGACCCCGGTAAAGACCATGAAACGGGCTTATGAAATCGCTAAATCAGAGGGGTTACACCATCCTTATATCGGTAACCTCCTAACGCCAAGTGGTGAAGACACCCTCTGCCCCAAATGTTCTAAAACTCTTATTCGCAGACAGAGATACCGAGTCACTGAATACGGGCTTCTTGATGGGAACTGTCCTCAGTGTAAAACGGAGGTGTACGGAAAATGGCTATGAAAAGACGCAAATTTTTTGAAATCATTGCAGGTTTTGGTGCAATGCTAGGAGCTTTTGGATTGAGCCTCTTTGAAAAAATTGCTTCAGAACCCATGGCAAGGGCCGTACGAACCCGATTCTTTCCTGGGAAAATTATTCCCATAAATGAAGAAGCCCTAAAAAAGCCAGGAAAATGGCAAGGGTGAGGAGGGGAGGAAGAGGAGAAAAAGAAAATTACTTACCCACGAAAAACACGAAAGGTTTAAGAGAGGAGGAATCAAAGGGAGCAAAGGAACTCGAGGAATCAGAGGGGAAGGAACTAAAGAACTACAGAATAAGAGAAGAGCGGGAAGGCGAAAGCAGAAGGGTAACTATTTTTTTCTTTTCCCCATTCCGATGATTCTGTAGTTCCGATAGTTCTATAGTTCTCTATTTTCCTCATCCTCTGGCTTGACCAGGGGATCCACACAAAAGGTCGGAGAAGATTTTTCTTCATTCCTTTGATTCCTCTGATTCTTGGTTTCTGTCCTCCTCAATTCTTCTTAAACCCTCAGCCTTTTATCATGATTTTCTTCATTCTTGGTTTTTTTTCATTGATTGCTCAGACTCTGCTTTTTCGCGAGGCATTTCAGGTTTATGAGGGGAGCGAACTGGGGATCGGAATTTTTTTTGGTTCCTGGATGCTTTGGGTGGCAATGGGTGCCTGGTTCTCAAGATTTCTTCCTCTTCCTGCGTTTCTGAAAAATGTTCCGCAATGTCTTCCCCTGCTCTATATTCCTGCCTATTTTCTGGAGTCCTACGGGATCACTCATGCTCGCGATTTGAGCGGGGTTCTTGCCTATGAGATTTACCCCTACGGGGAGATGCTCTTCTCCTCTCTTTTGGTGCTGGCACCGGTCAGTTTTGTTACCGGCTTGTTGTTTGCGCTGTCTTGCAGGATTTTCCAGGATCAGGGTCCTCACATCATCTCGCGCGTCTATATTCTTGAATCTTTGGGCGCTTTTAGCGGCGGAATATGGGTTACCCTGGCGCTGTATTTTGGAGTCGCAGATTCTACGCTTCTTTTCTCGTCCCTGCCTTTATTAGCAGCAGCAATCATTCAACGCTTTTATCGCAGAAAACCTATCCTGTTAGGGGGGGTGGTCATTCTGCTCACTTTGCCTTTGCTTTTTCGATTTGATCTTGATTTGGATCAAAAACGCAAAGAGCTTCTCTGGCAGCAGTATCTTCAGGGAAGCACTCCTGAGGGTGGGTTTAGAACTTCTGGAGGACTTTATCTTTACGGGCATGTGGAAGACCAATTTATTGTTCTAGATCGCTCGGGAACCGTTGAGACCTTTCCATCAGCAAGTCCAGCAGCTGAACTTATTGGTACTGTGCTCTCTCAGCATCCCAAGGCTCGTGATTTCCTAGTGATCGGAAACCAGAGCTTGGGCTTGAGTCATGCACTTTTGACATTACCGCAAACAGGCAGAATCTCTCTGTTGCATCCAGACCCAGAGTTTTATCCCACGTTGTCCAAGACCCTTAAAGATCGATCCCATGATCCGGTGCTACGGGCCCTGGGTCGCGTAGAGATTCTTGCAGAGGATTCCCGCAGGGTTCTTGCATCTCGCAAATCAAATTTTGATCTGATCCTTCTGAACCTTCCAGACCCGGATACAGCCGTTTTAAATCGCTTTTTCTCTCAGGAGTTTTTTAAGATCCTCCGGGCTAGCCTTCGTACAGGAGGGGTGCTGGCCGTTCGAGTCTCAGGAGGAGAGAATTACCTGGGCGAAGAATTAGCTTATTTGGGGGCTAGCACTCAAGCCACCCTCAGATCGGTTTATAAGAATACGGTTTTCAGGGCAGGAGAAGATAGTTGGTTTTTAGCCTCAGATAGTGACGATCTGAGCGAATCTCCCGCTCTATTGCGAGATCGAATATTAACCATCAGGGAGATCAAATCTATTTTTGACCCTCAACTTCTAATGTCTCTTTATTTACCGGATCGAATCCAGTTTCAGAAAATGAAATACCAGGAGGTGTTGAATCGAGAAGGATAATCAAGACTGGTAAGTACGGATAGACAACCTTTTTCTCATCTCTTTGCCCTCTTACATCATTCCAAGCAGTCCCTGGGGCTCTATTCGAAGCTTATGAAGGTGCTGAGCCCTATAGGCAGCCGGCTGTTTTGGGTGGCCTTGATTCTATTGGGATTGATTCGCCTCTGGTTCCTGGCTAAGAACCGGCGAGGCAATGTAGGTCTTAGCTCATTCGATTGCTTTTTGATTCTTTTCACTGGCGGGGCGGCTGGAATTTCATACCAGTGTATTCTCATGTTTGTTTTCCAAACCTGGCATGGTTCCTTATTTCTCTTTGTCGGATTGATCTCATCGATTTTTATGCTTGGTTTGACTCTGGGGTCTTATGTTTTGAAAAAGATTATTCTCTTAGGGCTGTCTCAAAATCGGGCTCTTTTGGTGTGGGTTGGTGGACATCTTGGGTTTTGTCTTCTGGCGGTATACCGTGCAGGAAACGGAAACCCCTCGGTCTTGGTCCTATGCTTTATTCTGGCTGGATTTCTAACCGGAGCGGCTTTTCCTTTGGGAGAATCAATACTCAGTCGCTTAGGGTCTAGCGTAAAAACTTCCTCCTCAAACCTGGAATCCTGGGACCATCTGGGCGGAGCTTTGGGAGGAGTTTTAACGGGAATGGTGCTCTTGCCCCTTCTGGGGGTTGCCAATACCCTGGGGCTATTGGCAGGTGGGATGTTTTTACATTCGCTTGTCTTAATCCCTTATCTTCGTGAAAAACGTAGGTTTCCATTGCGTTTGCAGACAGATCGCAGACTCAGGCTAACTTCCTATGTATTGGTCTATCTGGGGTTGCTAGCCTTATCTGGAGCCCTGCTATTCAACCCGGAAAAAGATCGAAGAG
>CAZRLV010000243.1:0-5791 GCA_964600955.1 uncultured bacterium | reverse complement strand
GGCTGGCCCAGAATCCTGTCGATCCCCAGAATCAAAACTAACCACGGGCCCTGAAGTATCCTTTAAAATTAAAATACTGCTTGTATTGATAGAAGGGTTTCCAGCTTCATCTCGTAAAGACGCGATCACAGTAATGATTCCATCTTGAAATTCTTCCAGATTCACCAACTGAGAAAATTCAAAGGACTCAGGAAGGTTGCCGAACCGATCAACCCCGGTCACGCCCAGCCCGCCAAAAGGACCGGGGGGCTTATTCCAGGAAGGATCATCATCAAGTCGCGACGATGAGGACAAAGCGGGAAATCGCCCCTGCCCGGCCGTGGTAAAGACCACGGCTCTACCGGACTGGTCAATGACACTGAGCTCTAGATTGAGGGTCCCGTGTTCACGCAAATCCTGATAAGGCGTGGCCGGTAAATCTGCGTTAGGACTTTCAACCCGGATGCGCACTAGATTAAAAGTCAGAATTTCACTCGCGGGAGGGCTGGTTATTAGAGGGTCTTGAGGAGCCTGCAAATCTTTGATGATATAAACCGCCTGCGTCGTTTCTGAAATATTGCCCTGTGGATCCACGGGAAAAACCGTCAACTGATAAGCCCTCTGACCTCCGGTAGCAATATGCGGAGGGATGGGTGAAAGCAAAGTCGGGGGATCCTGAGCCGTAAAATCCAAAAACTGGGAGTAACGGCCATTAAAGGTGCGCACTTCCTCGAAATGCCCGTTATTGGCGGCTGAAGTCAAGAACGTACCGTCATCACGGGTAAGATCCATTTCCATGGTCAGCGTGTCATTGCGCTCATCTGAAACCGTCCCTCGAACCTGGAAAATCTCCCCCTGAAACGTCACATAAGGCAGTGGAGGGTCGGATTGATCCCCAATGATCAAAACAGGACGACTGGGAAACAGTTGCACAGAAAAGGAGTTGGGGGCTACGCTATCGCGAATGATCTGAATCACTGTGGTCACTCCCGGGACCCGATTGCCAGAGGCGTTGATTTCACCGGGAGACTGACCGTTACGCGTAATCGTTGAGGTCACATCCTCGGCTCCGATCCAGAGTTCGTAGTCTCCGTCAAGCATCTGCGAGAAATCATAGCTGAAGGTTTGAAAGCGTCCGGGGGCTAAAGAAGCCCCAAATGGGTATTTAGACGGAAAAGGCGCCTCAGCGGGGTAGATGGGACTGTTATAGGAAAAGGAGGGAACGTCATCGGGATAGACCGCCTGGGGACTGGTGGGATTGACCCCGGTCACTGAAATCGCATAGGGCCCGGTTCCCGTAGTCTTCACCTCTGTCTCAGGAGCAACCGAATTTGAGAAGCGTATGGGCAGTAAAAAAGCATCCGTGAAAGCGTTGGACTCTGCTTTTGGAAACGCCCCCGGCAATCCTGAGGCTCCGGATGCATCCGTCCATAAGGCCGGGTTATTGAGCACAAAACCACTGACCCTCAGACTGAGAGGCACCCCGCTCCCATTAGGGTCATTGGCATTGAAAACATCAAGCTTGTTGAAAACCACCTGGTAGCGAAACCGTTGATTAATGGTATTGAGGTTAGTACGAGGAGTCTCAATGGCGAGTGGAGAACCGATGCAGGTGGAAGTCCCCTGACACTCAAAAAAATCAATAAAAGGGGAATCCGGGGGGCCTTGATCACTATCGATAAAAATAAACTCGCCCGCATCTTCTCCATCCTGAAACACATGGGGTCCTAGAAACCAGGACCCGGCAATCTCCAGGGAACCCTGAATGGTAACGGCACCCGTGGCAAAGGCTGACGTTACTGTGGTTCCTGCCGGAACAGGCTGTGTCACCGATGTCAAAGATCCGTCGGTGGCTGTAACCACTTGAAAAGATGTTCCGGGAGCAGGCGGGGTAAAGGTCAGAACACAACCTGTAGTTACTGGAGTTGCCGTACCGGGGCAAGCCGCCTGAACACTATTGAGGGTCACGGGGATGGTGCCGCTGGCAGAAAAAGTAACCACCACCAGAGGACCCGCAGAGCAACGGGCCCAGGCCAATAATTGAGTACGGCCCTCCAGCATGGGAAGAGTGGGAGAAAGAGTGACCAGAGGCTCGGGGGTGGTTGTTGAGTTAAAGGGCGTATGCGTAATGCGAGCCGTGTTTAAAATCTGTCCAAACTGGTTATACCAGGACAGCTCTACCTCGGCCTGACGAAAGATCTCCTCAACTTCGACTCGATATGGAAAGGAAGACAGGAATTGGTTTCCAAATTCAACCCCCTGGATCGTTTGACGCCCCTGATTGGGCGGTTCTTCATAGGTAAATAGATTGACCTCAGCAAAACCAACTGAGGTCAAAATCAAAAGGAGGATGGACGCAAAAAACCCATTCATGAACCCCGCATTCTAGCACAAAAAAACGCAAAAACGGCTCAAAAATGTATGTTTAGGAAGAAGGAACTATAGAACTATCGGAACTAAAGAACTAGAGGAATCATAGGAAGTTGAAGAGAAGATGGATACTGAATCTTCGTCATGCCGGACTCCGATCCGGTAACTGCATGACGAAATTTAAGGCGGAACTAGAAGAACTAACGGAATCATCGGAATGGGGAAAGGCTACCCTCCGTCATCCTACGGCTTGACCGGGGGATCCACTGAAAAGGTCGTAGAAATACTACTTCCTTGGATTCCTCTGATTCTTGATTCCTAATTCATCCTATCTGCTATTTTTAGGATCTTTAGTTCGGGTGGGTCTTCTTCTTTGACTTCCTGGTAGTGGACTTTTACCCAGGATTTTAGTCTCTCATCCACCACCATTTCCGCTGAATAACCAGGATGGAGGTCTCGGTAGTCGAAAACATGCTCTGCTTTTGCAGGAAAGAGTGTACGAACCAGGGGACGGGGTAGAGTCGCCAGAATTCGATCCAAAAGGGTAAGAGAAAACTTGGACTTTCCCAGATCATGCAAAAGCACCGCTCTCTTGGTCAAGGTCGGATCGGCCCCGGGATACTCAGCTAATAACCCCAATGCGGTATAGTAAACGTCCAGGGAGTGGCGCTGATCTACCACGGACATCGCATTAAAAAGATCCAGCTCATCCTGGGTTAAAATGACGGAAATCTCCCTTATTTCTTCAGGAGACACCCGAGCGAAAACAGCCCGCCTGAACTGGTCTACGCGATGAAACCACCGCGAGACCCAGGCTAACATCAGCTACTTTAGTTTGGACACTCGCGGTCGCCAGTCAAGTTTGCCGTGGCATCATCAAGGTCTCCATCCTTGATTTTTCCTTCGGCACCCTCGATGTTTCCGTGGAAAGTACACCAGACATTACCCACGCTGTCCGATCGATAATCATCAGAATCTGAACAGCCTGGATCCTTAGGAGCTGCCTGAAGATATTTCTGATCACGCAACAACTGCAGTTCAGTGATTCCGCTAATGGTCAGAGCGTTACCCGTGTCCAAATTGTACATCTCCAAAGCACCTAAAATGGTCTTCTGGTTTGCGTAACAAGCCCTTTGATTAGACTTCTTACGAGCCTGCCTGAAGTTCGGGATGGCAATGGCCGCCAGAACCCCAATAATGGAAATAACGATCATGAGTTCGATCAGTGTGAATCCTCTTCTGCTTTTCAAGGTCATAAATCCTCCCTGTTTTTGCGTCTTGGTAGCGTCTGCATCCGTTCGCCTAGTCCCATTATGCTGGAAGCCAGATTTCATTGTCAACTATTGAAATGCAAGACCTACCCTGCTCCGTTCACCAGGGTAAGCATGGGCATAAAAACAGCCAAAACGATACCCCCGATGATAAGCCCCATAAATACAATAACGATTGGCTCAATAATAGAGGTCAAACCCTTGACGGCATTGTCCACCTCAACCTCATAAAAATCAGCAATTTTGGTGAGCATTTTATCAAGCTCTCCAGTTTCTTCCCCCACGGCAATCATCTGCACGACCATGGCCGGGAATACATTGGATGCCTTCAAGGGCTCTGCGATGCTCTCGCCCTCTCGAATTGAAGAACGCGTCGAATCCACAGCGTCCTTGATCACCACATTGCCGGCGGTAGCGGCAGTAACCTCCAGAGCCTGCAAAATAGGAACCCCGGATGAAATCATGGTTCCCAGAGTCCGTGTGAAGCGAGCCACGGCCATTTTTCGCATCATATTACCGATGGCCGGCATTTTCAGAATATTGGTATCATAAATACGCGTGCCTTTCTCGGTCTTAAAAAACTCCATCACGGCCCAGGGAATCACAAATAGACAGGGCATGATCATGAACCACCAATCCACCAATGTTTCAGAGAGCTGCAGCAAAAATTTTGTAATCAGAGGCAGTTCAACATTCATGGATTCAAAAATGGACTTAAACTGCGGCAGAACAAACATGATCAGGGCTAAAACCACGAGGCCCGCGATGGCCAGAATAACCACCGGATAGGTCAAAGCACCCTTGACCTTGGATTTTAAAGCCTCTGAACTCTCAAGATAGGAAGCCAGGCGCTTTAAGATTCCGTCCAGAATTCCACCGGCTTCTCCTGCGCGTACGAGATTCACGAAAAGGGTGTCGAAGATTCTGGGATGCTTACCCAGGGCCGAGGAGAGAGTCGCTCCACCTTCAACATCACTGCGAATCTGACCGATGACCTTTCCAAAAGCCGGGTTTTCAGTCTGTCCCTGAAGAATGGATAAACAACGCACAAGGGGAACCCCTGCCCCCATCATCACTGAGAACATTTGAGCGAAAATAGAAACATCCCTTGAACCCACGGATCCAACCAAAAACGAAAAGGTAAAGGCCTGCTTTTTACGGGAAATCTTGGTAATAAAGAATCCCTTATCACGGAATTTGGCGATGACCTGCTCTTTGCTGTCACCGTCAAGCTCACCGGAGATGGCTTTGCCTTCAAAGTTTTTGGCTGTGTACTGGAATGTAGTCATGATAGCTTCTCTAGGATTTCTCGGTACAATTATACCCCTGACTTACGGGTTTGCACAGGGAAGTGTGCGTTAAACATTCAGCATTCTGGCAAGTTCGTCACGCTTGGTGGAGTGACGCATGGCTTCTTCAGAAGTAATCTCTCCCTTTTGGTGCAGCAACGCCAGCGAATTCTCAAAGGTAACCATGCCCGAGCCCTGCGAGGTTTGCATAATGGTATAGAGCTGCTGAATTTTTTGCTCACGAATCACATTTTGTACCGCTGGGTTCACGAGGAGAACCTCTTGGGCAACAATACGACCTTTTCCGGATGCCTGCGGAATGAGCTGCTGAGCCACAACCCCCTGGAGTGTAAATGAAAGCTGAGTCGTGACTTGAGCCTGCTGATGAGGGGGATACATATCTACAATACGATTAATGGTCTGCGCCGCGTCGGTGGTATGTAAAGTCCCAAAAACGAGGTGTCCTGTTTCGGCCAGTGTCATGCCCGCGGACACGGTTTCAAGGTCTCGCATCTCACCTACGAGGACTACATCTGGATCCTGTCTGAGTACATGGCGCAGGGCCGATGAAAAGCTTGAAGTATCCACATGCAGTTCGCGCTGATTCACAATCGACTTTTTATGCACATGCAGATACTCGATGGGATCTTCAATGGTTATGATATGCAGTCGTCGATTCTCATTGATGAGATCCACGAGGGCTGCAATGGTCGTGGACTTTCCAGAGCCTGTAGGCCCAGTGACCAAAACGAGCCCCTTATGCATCTGTGCAAAAGTTTTACAGATGGGGTCTACCCCCAGTTCATCCAGACTTGGAATGCTAGAGGGAATGATGCGAAAAGCGGCGGCAATGCAACCACGCTGCCGGTAGACATTGACCCG
>CAZRLV010000242.1:0-5816 GCA_964600955.1 uncultured bacterium | reverse complement strand
TGTAGTTCCGATAGTTCTTTAGTCCTTGATTTTCGTCATTCTCCGGCTTGACCGGGGGATCCATCTTCTCTTCAGTCTTACCTCAAGAAAGAACTAGTTGAAAATGAAAGAAAATTTTAAATTGGTTGTGGTGGGTCATGTGGATCATGGCAAAAGTACCATTATGGGCCGGCTTTTGGCAGATAGTGGATCTTTGCCTGAAGGTAAACTGGATCAGGTTCGCCAATTCTGTAAAAACAATTCCCGTCCATTCGAATACGCTTTTTTGCTCGATGCCCTCAAGGATGAACAAAGCCAGGGCATCACCATTGATGCGGCGCGGTTTTTCTTCCAGTCTGCAAACAGATCCTATTTAATCCTGGATGCTCCCGGTCATATTGAATTTCTGCGCAATATGGTCACAGGAGCCTCGAACGCCCACGCCGCACTCTGGGTCATTGACGCTAAAGAGGGAGTTCAGGAAAATTCACGCCGCCATGCCACTCTTTTATCCATGCTAGGCGTAAGACAAATCGTTGTATTAGTCAACAAAATGGACCTTGTAGATTATTCTCAGAAGGTTTTTGAGGCCCTCGTCAGTGATTTTTCAGAGTTTCTGGAGAAACTTGAAATTACTCCCGCCGCCTGGATCCCCGTAAGTGGAATGCAGGGGGACCATATTGTTCAAAAATCAGAGTCTATGCCATGGCATACAGGAACTTCAGTTCTTGAGACCCTAGACCGTCTAAAGCTGCCGGCTTCAGGCGAACATGGCCCCTTACGCCTCTTTGTTCAGGATATCTATAAATTCACTAATCTTGGGGACCAGAGAAGAATTATTGCCGGGACCCTAGGGTCAGGGCAACTTAGGTCTGGGGACTCGCTAACCTTTTACCCCTCTTTGAAACGAGGCGTGGTCGATACCCTGGAAACATTTCCAAAGGGCAAAGGTTCGCAGGCCAAAGCAGGAGAACATCTGGGCTTTACCCTTAAGGAGCAACTTTATCTCAAACGTGGAGACCTGGTTTGCCGTACAGATGACAGAGGCGCTCGGATTTCTTCAAAATTTAAGGCCAGTATTTTCTGGCTGGGAAAATCCCCCCTTGAACCGCATCGGGATTATGGTTTGAGACTAGGAACCCATAAAATCAACGTGCGCATCACTCAGATTGAACAAGTGCTCGACGCCTCGACCCTGGACTCAGCCAAGGCTTCATCAGAAATTCAGCGTAATGAAGTCGCGAAATGCATTCTTAAAACAAAGACCCCCCTGGCCTTTGATCTCATCGATTCCGGACTGGACTCCAGCCGTTTTGTCCTGGTAGACAACTATGATATTGCCGGTGGCGGAATCATTACCGAGGAACTCCCGGACGACCAGGATTGGGTGCGCAACGAGGTCAAACTCAGAAACGAAAAGTGGACCACAAGCCTGATTTCCCCTTCCAAAAGGGCTGAGCAATACAACCAAAAATCAGCTCTAATCATCATTACCGGCCCCAAGGACTCCGGCAAAAAACCCGTCGCCCGAGCACTTGAAATGGAGCTTTTTGAGTCCGGAAAATTCGTCTATTTCCTGGGAATAGCCAATATCCTCTACGGCGTGGACGCAGACATCAAAGGACATGAACCCAATCCCATAGAACATTTACGCCGCATGGCTGAAATTGCCCACTTAATGCTGGACACCGGCATGATTTTGATTCTAACCGCCGTAGACCTTGGCAAAAAAGATTTGGAGATGATCTCTACCCTGGTAGATCCACAAAAAATCGCTACGGTTTGGGTGGGTCCCAAATCAGACTCGGCTCTGAGTTGCGATGTGCAGGTGGATTCCTCCAAACCTGACAACGCCGTCCAAACCTTAAAAGCCCACCTGCAAAACCGCGGATTAATTTTTAATCCAGAGTGAGTGGGTAAGAGGAAGCGGAAGAATTGAGAAAAGGAACTATAGAACTATCGGAACTAAAGAACTAGAGGAATCATCGGAATGGGGAAAAGCCACCCTCCGTCATCCTCTGGCTTGACCAGGGGATCCATTCAAAAGGTCGAAAAACTTGGTCAAGCCGGAGGATGAAGAGGGCTTTAAAGTTAGCAAATAAGTAGAGGGAGCATTGGAATTGGGAAAGAGAAAAGCTCTGTTTCTAGACCGCGATGGGGTCATCAACAAAGAAGTAGATTTTTTGCATAAACTCGAAGATCTTGAGTATATCCCTGGAATCTTCGATCTCTGTCTTGAGTTTCAAAAAAAAGACTATTTGATTTTCGTGGTCACTAACCAGTCCGGGATCGCACGCGGCTATTTTTCCGATCAGGACTTTCAGAAGCTTACAGATAAAATCCACCATGATTTTGAAATAAATGGTCTCAAAATAGAAAAAACCTATTTCTGTCCCCATCATCCGGAGATCACCGGCGAATGCTCGTGCCGAAAACCCAAACCCGGCATGATTCTCCAGGCCAGAGATGAATTCAATCTCGATCTACAAAACTCCCTACTAGTGGGAGATTCCCTGCGCGATGTTGAAGCAGGTAATACGGCCGGTGTGGGTAAAAATTTTCTATTAACAAGAAAAGCAAAGCAAAGCCAGGGGTTTATTCAGATCCGCTCCCTGAACGGAATTCTTGATCACAGCCCACCCACCTGATCAAATCTATTTTGTAGTTATTCACCTACTGAACTCGTCATGCCAGACTTGATCCCAGTGTTATTAAGTTAGTGAATCTAGTTATGAAAACCCCTGAATCAATGCCAGTTAAACGGGGATGGGAACCCCCACCGCGTCATCCTCTGGCTTGACCAGGGGATCCATTCAAGAGGTCGAAAAGCTTGGTTACGCACAGGCTATCCACTCAATAACTATAAACTGCACCGAATAGTTGTCGTATTCGGTGCACAATCTGCACCGAATATTGATTTTCATCTAAAGCAAAACTATAATTACAGGCAACCAGGTAGTGCTTATGAGTTGGATTTACGAACATAAAGATTGGCCTAAATTTTACTGGGATAGCACGACGGTGCATTCAAAACTCTCGGATATTCGCTACAAGCAAGGTCTTCTACTCGGTCAAATGAAAGGTCTTGGCTTTATTTTTCAGCAAGAAGTTGGATTAAATACTCTTACGACTGAAATTGTTAAATCTTCGGCCATTGAAGGTGAAGGGTTGAATCCCAAAGAAGTTAGATCCTCAATAGCCAAACAGTTGGGCATGAATATTGGTGGCTTAACACAAGCGAGTCGCCATGTGGAAGGCATTGTTGAAATGATGCTCGATGCCACGCAAAATCATGCAAACAAACTTACGAAGACAAGACTATTTGGATGGCATGGCGCACTTTTTCCTACAGGATATAGCCAGATGAAAAAAATAGCCGTCGGTGCTTGGCGTTCAGGCTCAAAAGGACCAATGCAAGTTGTTTCTGGGATTTACGGAAAGGAGGCCATTCATTTTCAAGCACCTGATGCGGCTGCATTGAATGAAGAAATGAAAGTCTACTTAAATTGGTTAGAAAAAAATAAGGATGCAAGCCAAATCTTAAAGGCGGGAATTGCGCACTTTTGGTTCGTGACAATCCATCCCCTTGAGGATGGTAATGGACGCATTGGTCGGGCAATTTGCGAGATGTTACTTGCCCGTTCGGATCAAAGTAAGCATAGGTTCTACAGCATGGCCGCTCAGATCGAGCAGGAAAGACAAAAGTACTATGCAAAACTAGAGGCACAACAAAGATCAGGACTAGATATGACACCTTGGCTAATTTGGTTTTTAGACTGTCTTGAGAGGGCAATTGACTCCGCAGATAAAAATCTCCTTCATGTTCTATACAAATCTAAACTCTGGAATAAGTTGAATGAAAAGGCAATTAATGATCGCCAAAGAAAGGTGATTGATAAGCTACTTTCTGGCTTTGAGGGTAAGTTGACACGTGAAAAATACGTCAAAATTACTAAGTGCTCAGTAGATAGCGCCAAGAGAGATATTCAAGACTTTCTAAAACGGAGAGTTCTTATAAAGAATCCTGGTGGCGGTCGAAGTACCAGCTACCGATTAATTACCAATGAAGAGCTTAAGGATGGATAATTCAAGCAAAACCCAAGAGATAATTGTCAATTCCTAAGACATTTTCCTAAGACATTTTCCTAAGACATTTCAGGTTGACTGTGATCATTTTTCATGGCATGGTGCTTTGCAACAGCAACTTAATAGAAAATCATGAAAATGCCAGAATATAATCAAAGTTCACGCTCAGTAACTGTTTTTCATGCACTTCCTGCCTTGGAGAAAGGGGCAACGCTTGCCGGATATGCTGCGCTGATCGCAGGGCACAGACTATCTGTACCTGCACCTGACTACCTATGCGCTATCGGAACAAAGCATAAGGTATTCGATCAGGGGCGATGGCATATTTTTACACCACGGCATAAGCCAGAAAATAGTTTGCGTGGCCACCTAACATTTGCACTCAAATATGAAGGAATTGACCTGGCTGTACTCAAAGCCTTGTTTGAGCAACTCAAGCCAGAAGCTATAGCGGATATCGTTCGCTCGAAGCCGACAGGTGCTTATAGCCGCAGAATATGGTTCTTGTACGAATGGCTCTGTGAGAATCTGCTCGACATCAAAGATGCTACACGGGGTAATTTTGTAGAGTTGATCAATGACAAACTTCAGTATTCGGCGGCATCTATCGATTCTCGCCGCCACCGTGTCCGCAATAACCTGCCCGGAACACGTGAATTCTGCCCATTGATCAGGCGAACAGCCAAGCTCGATCATTTTTTAGGTATGAATTTGTCACAGACCTCCATAGATCACATTGGCAAAACCCATGCGGAACTATTGAGTCGGGCGGCGGCCTTTCTTTTGCTGAAAGATTCCAAAGCCTCTTATACCATAGAAGGGGAAACTCCGCCACATAACCGCATAGAACGATGGGGAAAGATCATTGGCGAGGCAGGGCAACGGAAGCTTAGTGTTGAAGAACTGGAATATTTGCAAACCGCTGTTATTTCCGATGATCGTTTTATTATGCCCGGATGCCGTGTTGAAGATGGCTTTGTCGGTGATCATGACCGGACAACCGGAATGCCGATGCCCGTACATATTTCTGCGCGTTCGAAAGACCTAGAAAGCCTTTTATCTGGCCTAATCGAAACAGAGCGACTGCTTGGGAAAAGTGATTATGATCCTGTGCTCATGGCAACTCTTATCGCCTTTGGCTTTGTGTTTATTCATCCGTTTGAAGATGGCAATGGACGTATTCACCGCTACCTGTTTCATCATGTTTTGGCAGAAAAGGGTTTCGTTTCCAAAGGTCTGGTCTTTCCGGTCTCTGCCGTCATTCTGGATCGCATTGATGATTACAGACAAACGCTAGAGCATTTTTCGAAAGCCAGACTTGGTCTTATTAAGTGGCGGCCAACCGAGAAAAACAATATTGAGGTTTTAAACGAGACAATTGATCTGTATCGTTATTTTGATGCAACCAAACATGCGGAGTTTCTCTTCGAATGCGTTGAAGAAACGGTCAATAAAGCTTTGCCTGAAGAGGTAAGCTATCTGACTAAGTATGACCTGCTAAATGACTTCATCAAAAACTATATCGATATGCCAGATAAGCTGGTTAATCTGCTCATTCGCTTTCTTAATCAAAATGAAGGAAAATTATCAAAGCGTGCATGCGATAAAGAATTCCATCAACTCACTAAAGCTGAAACAGAAACCATTGAACGTAAGTACGATAGTCTCTTTAATGATGAAGAGTAGGAGGCAGTATTTATAGTTGTTGAGAATCCAGGACCAAGCAATAAGGTGTTCCTCCATGTAGGATA
>CAZRLV010000241.1:0-5826 GCA_964600955.1 uncultured bacterium | reverse complement strand
GGGTCGGGGTATTCCACTACAGGAAGCGGTTCATCTTCGGTTTCGTCAATGAATGTTACCGTTCGTTTTTTTTCAGACTCGCCCTTGGATCTGAACAACTCTTCTTGCGAGAACTCCTTAAATGAAATGACCGAAGTCGTACATTCCACCAGATATTTTTTTTCAGAGATATCGACTGTAAACACGACCCTTGGCGCGCCACCGGTTCCGCGAACGCTCTCAGCCCTCCAATCATGTGTGGCTTCCACCGGAACGCCCATTCTAGCCGGATGTTCATCCGGTAGCAGGCTGCGAAAGGTCTCGGCGATCTCATAGAGAAGTCCCTGATGCAGTTCCTTGATCTCAGCTGGGCTTCTTCCATCATCAATCCGAACTTCGCGCATATTGAAACTCCAGAAATACTCTGCAGAAATTAGAAATCTTATCAGGTAATGGTGGGGTTGAAGCTGAATAAGGTCAAAGCGCTTGGTGCGGGTTCGAATTCTTTCAAACTCGTTGTAAAGGGTAATACTGGCACGCATATCCGCTAAGATTCCCCTGGCCCACAGAGGGTACTTCTTTCCAAGAGTCTCAGGCCATTTTTCATCAATGGATTTTTTACGGTTCGTATAAAGAACCCACATCAGGTTTTCATCGATTCCCGGGTCCGGATGGAATACAACGGGCAGGGGGCGGTGCTCCTTGACTTCCTCTGTCTCATCTTCTTCTTTGGTTTCCTTGCGCATCAGATGCTTAACCACGTGGCGCTTGATGCTGATGCTGAGTCCAGTACAATCCACTAAAAATTCAGAATGATCATCTTCATAAGCTCCCAGGACTTTTGGGGCGCCCTGAACTCCGCGAATTCTCTGAAACTGCCAGGAGCCAAGCTCACCCTCAGCATGACTTTTATGAATGGGATGATCCCCCGGATACAGGTTCATAAATAAATCAGAGAGTGAGTATAAAAACCCTTGAACCAACTCAATAATTCGCTTACTGGGAATACTGCGCCCAAGATCCACTTCACGTTTATTGAACAGCCAGTAAAACTCGGCACCCATCAAACAGTGCACGATCTTATGATGCGGTTGAACGCGGGTCTCCTGGGCCGTCATTTGTGTTAAAAATTTTGACTTTTGAAGGTAATAATAAAGCGCCAGGGTTCTTTGCATGGAGCTAATAACCCCCTTGGCCCAATTTGGAAAACTCGAATGCAGTTCTGCCGGGTATTCATAGTGCTGAGTCGTAGAGGGTACCCAGAGGGCCTGGAGAGGTTCCTCGTGAATTCCTGGGTCCTCTAAGATGGCAATATGGTGTTTCTGAACCGTCTTTTTGGGGGCTGGGGCCGCTTGTTCGGCATGTTGCTTGGGCTGTACAGAGGGTACTCCCTGAATTTGAGAAGCCTTGATGCTTGAGCCCAGTTCCTGGAACACGTGCAATAAGTGATCGCGAAGTTGAGGGAAATGGAGATCAATGACCTTGGTGATCAACTCTGATTCGGATTCGGACTTGGGGTAATAGGGATTGTAGCTGGGATGTCTATAGGAAAGTGTATAAGAGAAAACTCGCTCTAGTACGAGCAGCAAAAAGGATTGATTGTCCTGAGGGGGAATTTGAAGTGCATAATCCAAAAGCTGTGGATAAGCGAACAGCAGTTCATTAAGGTTTTGCAAAAAGCGCGCGTCAGAGACGTGCGGATTACCCGCTAAAAGGGTTTCAAGTTCCGACTCAAGATTAAGAAGATTCTCTGATGTACCAAGCATGTCCTATTTAGATCCTAAACCCGCTTATCCTTGCGGTTCAAGGTTGCAAAGATTATCTTTGTGTCTTCGGACAACCCCGGATGATATCTGTGCATATTTTTCGCTATTCTTTCACCGGCCTGATTTTTGGGCTCAGCTTGGGATTAACCACCCTTGGCTCACAGGTCACAGGCCTGCCTTTAGTTGAGGCGCTTTTGCGCGCTAGAAACTATGCACAGGCTGAAAGAATCTTAAGAAACAAAGGCACCGGGTTGGGTCCCTCAGTCCTTTACCATGGAGTCATTGCTTTTGGTCAGGGTCACCATCAGGAAAGCCTGCAACTGCTTAAGCAAGCTTATCCCGAAGCATCCGCAATTCTTAAACGCCGGGTTCTTGATTTTATGCAGACGGCTCTTAAAAGCCAGTCTGCAGAGCCGGTAATTTTCTTAGCTCTCTATGAATTGTTTCTTCCAGAGATTGGATCTCATCCTAGATGGAAGGAATGGTATATCGAGTCATTACTGGAAACCAATCAGTTTGAGCGAGTTCTTGAAGAAATGCTTGAGCCACGCAGTCCCAGACTTCTGCGTCTTTCTTACAAGGCATACAAGCATCTGAAGCAGGATGACAAGTTTTTCATGAAGTTTGGAAAGTCTCATTTCCATTCCCCAAGTTTAAAGCTGGAGTATATCCGAATTCTTCTTGAATCCGGGCGTATCAAGGAAGTGCGTAAAAGATTTACTCAGGTTCGCAATCAGAAAAATATCTGGGTTGCCAATTTTCACTTGATTCTTGGAACCGAATTGAATGACCCGGGTCTTGTTGAGGCAGGTTACCGTCTCAAGATTTCCCTGAACCCATCTGATTTTTCGCTAGTTCAAGGATTATCAAATCTTTATTTTCAGCTTGAAAAAGACACTGAGGCTGAAGCCGTCCTGATGAATTATTTAAGAAGAGACCCTAATCAATATAAAGGCGCCAGAGAGATTGCTCAGGTGTTTATTGATCACGGCCGCTTTCAAAAACTGTTGGAATTTGTGTCGTCTCTGCGAACCCGGCTTAAAAATCCACGCCTTCTCTTTGATGTCGTTTTGTACACCTTCTCTATCCGAAAAGAATTCGAGTCTTTTTATACTGAGCTTAGCGCGATCTATCCCAAGATACAGGGGCGTACCTGGGGTCGTAAGATTCTGGACTCCTTTCAGCCCGAAGATCTTGAACAAGCCTACAAGATTTTATGCTCGCGCTTTGCAAAATCCCCAGCAGTTCAGGCGCAAGTTCTTTTGACTCTGGCGAGTAAATCTTCTGCGACTTTGGGTGATTGGGTAGATCGCGATCTAGCTCGATTTCCTTTGCCTGTCCGGATTCAGATGGCAAAAAACTGCCTCAAGGATCAATTTTTTGATCTTGTTCCAAAGGTTTTTAAAAAAGATCTTGAAATCAGTAAGTCCCCGTCACCTGAAATCAGCTATCTATTGGGTACAGCTTATATTCGTTTGGGAAAATTCCACCAGGCATACTCTCTTTTGGTCGCTGGATTGGACTACCCCGATAAATCACCTCATGCCTGGCTGGATCTCTACACCATAAGTCATCACTTGCCCCTGTATCGTAAAGACTTGGAAAAATGGCATGCGGTGCTCATAAAAAATCCAGTTATAAAATCTCTCAGCATGAAGCGTCGCAGGGAATTTCATGCTCAGTGGGGGGAAGTTCTGGTTTTTTCAAAACGCTTTGAAGAATTGGATCAGTTCTTAGCTGCTGAGACTACGAATTTGACCCAGGGGGTTCGTCAGTATCTTGGGGCTTTACGCTACCTGTTCCAGGGGGAAATTAAGGAAGCGTTTGTTTTTCTAAATACGTTTCTAAATCATCGTGTCGGTTCACCCTATTTCACCCGTATTCAAGAAGTATATACCCTTCTTCTTCAGCTTCAAGAGGTTTTTAACGAGAAGTTCCTAGCGCATTATCTTGCGAGTCTAAGGTTCGCATATCTGGGCCAGCCAGACTCACTTAGCTTAAGCCTGAATCTCCTTGAAAAGAGTGTGTCGGGTCATTGGGCCGCTTATTTATTTGCAGATTATATTCAAGCAAGCAGACTTCAGACGGACTATCTTCAATGGAAAGCTCAGCCTGCAGGTGAGAATTACGACCTGGCGCAGATCAAATGGGAAAGGGGTGCCTTGAAACTATTTGAAGATTTTCCAGATTCCCTTTATACTCCTAGAGTTGTTAGACAGTTGGTAAGGCACCTGGAGAAGACGGGACGAATTCAGGAAACTCGGGAGCTTATCAAGAAGGTTCTGACCCAGTCTACGGCTGACCTTCTTGCTCAAAGCCTGAGAAACCGTTTGCTTGCAAATTAATTTCTGACCAGGAAGGGATAAACTCATGAAAATTCACGAATATCAGGCTAAGGAACTTCTGCGCAAATTTAAGGTTCCAGTCCCTGTAGGCTATATGACGGATTCCGTTGGCAAAGTAGCTTCTCTGGTAAAAAAACTACCCACTGATATGAGCGTGATCAAAGCTCAGATTCATGCCGGAGGTCGAGGAAAAGGGGGCGGTGTTAAACTGGCTAAATCTCTTGATGAAGCCAAGGAACATGCCAAGTCTATCCTAGGGATGCAGTTGGTAACCCATCAAACAGGACCTGCGGGTCAAAAGGTTAAAAAGCTGTTGCTAGAGCAGGGAATTGATATTGAAAAGGAATATTACCTGGCGGTAACCCTGGACCGCACATCCTCCGAGGTCACCTTTATTGCTTCAACTGAAGGTGGTATGGATATAGAGAGTGTTGCGGTTGACTCTCCCGAGTTGATTATTAAAACCCGAATCAATATTGCCACGGGGATAACCCAGGGAAATTTACGCAAAATGTATTTTGGGCTTGGCTTTAAGGACAAAGCCAAGTGCAAGGCCTTTGGCGACCTCTGTCAGAAACTCTATCAAGCTTATATGGAGCTCGATTGCAGTCTTGTCGAGATTAATCCTCTGGTCTTTACCAAGGACGGGAGGTTCTTGGCTCTGGACTGCAAAATGACCCTGGATGACAACGCCCTGGAACGAAACTCCGATCTGGCTTCCTTGAGGGACGAGGATGAAGAGGATCCTCTTGAGGTTGAAGCATCGCAAAGCAATCTGAACTACATCAAGCTCGATGGAAATGTAAGTTGCATGGTCAATGGAGCAGGACTTGCCATGGCTACCATGGATATTATCAAGCACTACGGGGGTGAGCCTGCTAATTTTTTGGATGTTGGGGGAACCGCCAATGCAGAGAGAGTCGCCAAGGCTTTCTCAATCATTACCCGAGATCCTGGAGTTCGCGCCATTCTGGTCAATATATTCGGTGGAATTGTGCGCTGTGACCGGGTTGCCAGAGGGATTGTCGACGCGATGAAGATGGCGGATGTCAAGATTCCCCTGGTCGTGAGATTAGCGGGGACTAATTCCGAGGAAGCCCGTGAGATATTGAGCTCAGCCGGTGTAGATATTATTTCTGTTGATAGTTTGAAAGATGCGGCCAAAAAAGTCGTCGAAGTAATCCAGTAAAGCATCCTATAAGGGGGCCAATCATGAGTATTCTAGTCAATAAAAACAGTCGAATTATTGTGCAGGGGATTACGGGAAAAGAAGGCGCTTTTCATGCAGGCCAATGTCTCGAATACGGAACTCAAATTGTGGGGGGAGTCACGCCCGGTAAAGGTGGACAAGAAATCCATGGGGTTCCTGTCTTTGATGGGGTGGCTCAGGCCAGGGCGGCCACAAACTGCGATGTTAGTCTGATCTTTGTCCCGGCCGCTTTCGCGGCTGATGCCATTGTGGAGGCTGTTGAAGCAGGGATTGAACTCATTGTTTGTATTACAGAAGGAATCCCGGTAAACGAAATGGTCAAGGTCATTTCATGTTTGCGCTCATCAAAGTCGCGTCTGATTGGTCCAAATTGTCCCGGCATCATTACACCCGGTGAGGCTAAAATTGGCATTATGCCTGGGTTCATCCACCAACCCGGAAAAATTGGAGTCATTTCCAAATCCGGAACCCTCACGTATGAGGTGGTTCATCAACTCAGCGAGTTGGACATAGGTCAGTCTACCTG
>CAZRLV010000240.1:0-5881 GCA_964600955.1 uncultured bacterium | reverse complement strand
GTTATGCCCGATCAATTATTAGAGGTGGCCTGAAAAGTCCTTACTGAAGAGTAAAGGATGTTCACAAAATAAAGTTGGAAGTGGCCTCACCAAACCGTTGGACCTGAGATCCCAATTTCAGTAGTGATGACACATGTCGAAGTGATCTCTTTCTTGGAGGAACTCCGGGCTAAGACTACCCACTGGTAGGATTAAGTAGTATAATTGGGGCATCGTTGTAAATTGGAGTCATGTGACCTGGAGGATGCAATGGCAATGGTTAAGAAGAGTTTTACAGTAACTGACAAGCAAAATGATTGGATTAAGACTCAAATCTCTAGCGGTGACTATGGGAATGAAAGTGAAGTCGTAAGAGACCTAATAAGACGTGAACAAGAACGCAACTCCTTGAGGAATATCCGTGCCGCATTGATCGAAGGTGAAGAAAGTGGTATCAGTTCAGCCAAGCCTAATGAGATTAAGAAATTAACATTAAAGAGATTGAAGAAGAGTGGGAAAATTTAGCATCAGCCAAAAGGCTGCGTCAGACTTAGAGAATCTATACGAATATGGATTATTGGAGTTTGGGATTGAAGTCGCTGATGAGTATTTTGATGGATTAGTTTCAAAAATTGAATTACTTGCGAAGTCCCCTCTTATCGGAAAAGCTGTCGATGACATTCGTGCTGGTTATCGACTTGGTGTATTCAAATACCACTCGATTTATTACAAGATAGAAAACAGTGAATCAATACTCATAATAAGGGTTCTTAGAGGTCATGACCTTACTGCTAGTTTTGAATAGAGTACGGAAATCAGATTTGGGCTCAATTGTTCCTTTCGATTCTGATAAAGTAGCAGGACAATTTGTTCGGCTTGATGGGTGGGTTTAGAATAAAGGTGGACAGTCCAGGTAGAGCAAGGTGGTTTTACCGTAAGCTGGAAACAGAAGCCAAGGAGATGGTAAAAACTAAAAGTGGCCGGTTTTGATTCGACTACTGACAGAATATAAACCTTTCTTTTAAATGAAAATATGTTGCCAGCAAATGGTTTTTCCCACAATTTCACTTCTTCCGAACTGGTGCTGATCTTTATCTGTTGCCTTCTCACTTCCAACCTGAGCTACTCTAAAGGTCTGGGCTTACAGAGTCTTAGCATACGCGCACGCGTTTCAGAGAAGACTTTGCTTGGAGATGATGCAACAGAGGATTTTAAGGCATACGACGTGTCGGCAAACTTCGGGTTACCATGGAAGAGAACCTCCACGTCAGGCTGGGGTATGGGCACGCGCTTGATGGTGAGCACCGGACTTTTGCGGGGAGCGGGAAAGGATGCGCTTGTCTTTTCTGTTATCCCTGAATTGACCTTGGGTAGGAAAGACGGGAGGTTTACCCTAGATTTTGGAGCAGGTGGAGCACTTTTTAGCAGACATCGCTTTGGGGCACAGGATTATGGCGGTCCATTCCAGTTTGCCCTGACCTTGGGCGTCGGTATTCCGCTCTATAAAAACCTGGGGCTAGGCTATCGGTTTTTGCACTATTCCGATGCCGGCGTTTGGGGATCTGACACGACCGGGGCTGATTTCCACATGATTGAGTTAAACCATAGATTTTGATCAAGGTTTTCTGAAACTAGAATTGAATTTCAGCACTGATTGGCAAGTGATCGCTGCCGATACTGGATAGCGCCCCAAATTGTACTACCTTTATGCCCTTGCTTACGAAGATGTGGTCTAGTGCAACCCAGAATATTGGGTTTTGAGGCCAGGTGGGAATGATCCCGAAACCCCTTCTTGTGTTGAGCAATTTTGAAGCACTTTCGAACGCTCCGTGAAATGGACTAAACATGGCTAAGTTGAAGTCCCCTGCGACGACTGTTGGTTCATTTTTATGAGTATTTGCTAGATACCCTCCAAGATCTTCAAGCTGATCATTCCTTTGTTTAAACCATCTCAGACTCAATGGTGGCAGCGCATGCGTTAGAATGAAGTTGGACTTTTTTCCATTCTTTTCTATCTTGCACACCAGGGTTGGGACCGCTGACCTACCAAAGATTTTGACGGACTTTTCACTCAATGGATGCCTGCTGAAGATAGCCAAACCAAAATTGTCATCTCTGGGATGAAAGAACGTATATGGATAGGTTTTTTCTAGCTCTGAGAGCTTATTCAACCAGAGTTTGCTGACCTCGATGAGTCCTACAATATCTGGATTTTGCCCGTTCACAAGTGCCATCACTTCACGATAGCCGCGATTGGCCGTGTTCACATTCGAAATCAAGATCTTTGCAGATTCAGTAGCTGAACTATCACCTTTGAGCCCTCCAAAATACCAGGGCACTACCTGAATGAATGCAAGGAGGAAGCTCAGTATCGATGCCCTGAACCAGGTTTTTTGCTGGATCAATGCGAAAAAGACGACTGATAACGAACTAAAGAACAGGTATTGCACTTGAAAATGAGAGAGCACTTCAAATATAATGTGCAAACTTCCAAACAGAGTCGAAACTTGAATCCCAATCAGACAAAGAGTCAACATCTGAACAATGTCGATAAACTTCATTCGAAGGCTAGTTGAAGAAAGACCTGACATAACCCGGTTGCTCCAAAATCAGAAACCCCATCATGAGTGTACTCAATATTCAGAACACATGCCAAAGCAAACTTTGCCTCAAGGGCATTCTAGTCTGAAACTTAATCCGTCTTTTCTCGTAGGAGCTGTTGGGTATTTCATGCGTTTTTCTATTATTATTTTTATATCTGTCAGACGACTAAAAAGACCGCTTCAATACCAAGTGAAAAATTAAGTTAAACGACTAGAGCCGTCATGGACCTGAGTACGTTGATGCAGCAGCTTGAGTCAATGGGAACGGCCCAAAATATTAAAATTTATAAACGACATGGAGCCAAAGAGCCTTTGTTTGGAGTGAGTTTTGCCAATCTGGGAAAACTAAGAAAAAAGATCAAAAATAACATTGCTCTTGCCCGTGAGCTTTGGCAGACCCGCAATACCGAAGCTCGCACCCTGGCTTGCATGATTGCTGACCCAGATGAGATGAGTGCATCAGAACTGGATAGCTGGGTTGTAGATGTTAATTATACAACCCTTGCCGGTTATTTTGGCGGTCTGGTAGGCAAAGGTCCATTCGCTCTCGAAAAAATAAAGATCTGGACGCATTCGAAGGCTGAATTCGTTGTGGATTCGGGCTACTCTTGCATTTGTCAGAGTTTGAAAAATTCCCCTGACAAGCTTTCAGACGCATTATGTATGCAAGCTCTAGACTGGATTGACCACGGAATTCATCTTGCTCCTAATCGTGCAAAGCAAGCCATGAATAATGCTTTGATTGCTATCGGGACTTATAAAGAGAACTGTCGCGAAAAAGCCCTGCTGGTAGCGGGTCGAATCGGGAAGCTTGAAATAGACCACGGAGAAACCCAGTGCAAAACTTCGGATGCTATTTCCTATATTCAAAAATCCGTAGCTCACCTTGAAAAGAAGAAAAAGAAAACTAAGAACTGAAGCTTAGGGTAGAATTCCCGTTAATCTCTAATGTCTGTAAGTAGATGAACAATAGCGATTGGTTCTAGTTTATGTCTGTCATCGAAGCGGAGAAAGCCGCAGCTATGCCGTCAAGGAAGAAGATAGCGAACTAATTCCTGGTAGAGTTGTTCACGATTGAGTTCAGGATTGAGAATCCACACGGTGTCGCTATTTTCCTGATTGCGGTTTTGTAAATACATGCAAATCTGATCTGTGGGACAAATTCCCTGACAACCCGTGGTGAGTACGCGCAGTCGGTCCCAGTTTCCATCGGACCTCAGCCTTTCCTTTAACCAGGAACGTAGATCCATCAATTCAGAGGTTTGAAAAGATTGGGGTAATCGATCAAAGCATTTGGTGCAGATGAGAGCCACCGCTTCCTGCCAGAGGGGTTCTCTTTGTTCAGAAATAAAGGCGGGAAGTTTTTTCGAACTCATGGGTCTAAAATTCCAAACAAGAAGGCACCGAGGGCTTCAACTCCAAGTTCCGTCAGGAATGCTCCAGCACCATCTTGTAGTGAAGGTCGTGGTCTACCCCATCGATGGTTGAGCTCAAGCTTGGGGTCATGCGCCAGGGTGGGACGTTGTGATCCTGGTTGAATGCCGAGGTTTCTCTCCAGCACTTTTTTGCCAGCCTTTTCGCCTCTATCCAGGCGTCCCTGCTCTTTTTGGTAAGGTTCGAGGACCTGGGTCAGCTCACCCCCATCAAGCCAGATTCCTCCACATCGTTGACAAAGATCAAGCTCCACTCCACTGCGCTGCTTGAGACTCATAAAGGTTTCACAGCACGGGCATTTTCTTTTGCGCTTCTCAAGGTTTCTCTGCGTTGCAGACAGGAGGTTTTCTATCTTCGGTTGATCCCCAGATCCCTGGGAAACGGTTTTCAGTTCATTATAGTCAAACCAGATCCCCATACATTGGCTGCAGGTATCCAGTTCGACATCTCCGATAAGCCCGTTTTTGAGTGCCAGATCACATTCAGGGCAAGTTCTTTGATCATGCATAATTTATTCCTCCACTTCATCTTAACGCCTGGGCTATTTAGTTTCCAAATGTTCATAGCATCTGGTTCATAGTAAGATGAAACGATGGATCAAATGATTTTTTCGGATTTTCTCCAGATTGATTTGGGACACGGCGAATTGGCCCCCGATCTGGATGATTTCATCAACAAAAGGCGATCCGAAGCAAGCATTCTCAAAATAAATTTTTCAGCGAGGTCATTGAGTAGCACTGCTCTGGTGCCCTGGACTCAGGCACTGGCTACGAACCATGAGACTTTTCTTATCAGTAATGGTTTTTATCTCAATGATCCAACTCTCAAAAACGTCCTGGAAGCCCCTTTAACGCGGCTTGGATTTTATCTGGAATCTCTGCGGCCACAACTTCAGGAAAGCCTCCGCCCCGGAGAAAGTCTGGACAAGATTCAACACTGTTTTGAGCGGCTCAAATCCTCTGGCTCTGGGGTTAGTACCGCCATATATACCCATATCCTTGAGCAAAACTACCAGGAAATAGCAGAGATTGTGGATTTTGCGATTCGCAGTCCCCTCATTGATGCCTGTATGCTCTTGCTTTTGGCTCCGGAAACTCCTGAGGAACTAGCTCTGTTCCATGATGGCCAGTCTGAGTTCTCAGGTCGTCCGGCCACCCGTTTGATTGCGGGTACCATCACTAAGATCATTCAAGCTAGCGCCCCTTTCACAACGCTTCAAAATCCACTGCAACAGTTAAACTACTACCAATGCTTGCTGGAGGAGCAGAACTCACAGAGCCCGAGGGGATTTTCTGACCTGGGGGAGATTCCGTGCTGCCAGGGTCGCATTTTTTCGAAACTGGATTCCAGCGGTTTGAGATTTCAGTGTAGTGCCGTTAATCCAGACAACTTCCAACCCGGGGACTCCGGTTTTACGGATCTACACTCGGAAATTTCAAAATGCGCCAAGTCTTGTCACTACAAACTCAATCATCATCAACCTACCAGTGGTGTCACAAAGCTTTTTGAGGGACGATCTTCTATCAAGAGTCTGGATTGGGAGCCGCCTCGGTCGCTGTGCATCACCCTTTCGGAGACTTGCAATTTGAAGTGCAAGATGTGCTACAACTGGAAAAAACGCGTTCCTATTTCTGCGGGTTACTACCTGGCGATTAGAAATTTTCTCTATGAATTTTCAGAGCGGGTGGAGATGCCTTATCTCATCGTTCTGGCTGGTGCGGAGCCGCTGCTTGATCCTGAGCTCGACGGGTTGCTTCAGACTTGTTCGAACCTGGGATTTCAAACACAAATTGTGACCAATGGAATTCTTCTTGATAAAAAGCGCATCTTGGAGTTGAAAAAAATGAATCTTAAAGTTCTCACCC
>CAZRLV010000239.1:0-5903 GCA_964600955.1 uncultured bacterium | reverse complement strand
ATGAAGATGGCACGGGCTCTTCATTTCTCTTCCAATCTTACCTTTAAGCCTACAGCCTAATCCCCTTAAAGCCTTTCCCTGACCTTTTGTGTGGATCCCCCGGTCAAGCCGGAGGATGACATTAATCAAGAATTCAGAAGTCAGGAGACAGGAGTCAGAATGAAAACAAGGACTAAGAAAATAGCCGCCGCGTCAACCTTCAACTCCAAATCCCGTCATCCTCTGGCTTGACCGATAACCTATGAGTTCCGTTAGTTCCTCTCCTCTCCCCTCTTCTCTTAAACTTCCTCTGATTGCTGATTTTACCTGCTTGCATTCTCAACTGTAGCTTCAAGCTTGCGGTTGCTCACTTCGATTCCTTGACGGTAGCGCTCAATGCGGGCGCGGGTTGCTTCTTCCATGCCTGGATGTCTGCCCGCAATTCGCTTTAGAAAATAAAGATTCTGAAGATAGAGCTGAAACTTGAGACGAATGGCCTCCAAAAGTCGTACCACGACCCAGGCACCTTCTCTTTTACGCCACTCTTTCTCCAGACTTAAAAGGCGCTTACTCAAGTCGGTATTGAGGAGGTTTTCGTCCTGCCCTTTTGCCAGAAGAAGATCCACCTCAGAGACTATATTATGCAAGCCTTTTGCCTCTTGATCGCTAAAGCGAATACCCAGTCTTTGCGCGTCATTTTCTACAGCCTGAATGGATTTATCCAGGAAATTGTCTCCAGACTCGATCCCCTTGAACAAGTCTTTGGCAGTTCCAGAACCACTAAAAATAATAAAGGCTAGAAACGCCCCTAGAATATTTTTACCCTTTGTCATGCGCTACCTCCGCCCCCAAACCCTCGTCCTCAAGGTTTAAATTTTCAAGTCCAGGTGGGCAATTGGGCCCCACTACCACGCTAAGCATTTCCTCAGGATGAAGCCAGGCACGAGCCGCCTCATGCACTTGCTCTCGGGTCACCGCCGCAAAGTCCGCCTGCTCTCGAATCAAGAAATCAGGTTCTAGTTGATAAAGATCCTTTTCAATCATTAAATTCACAAGGGACGCATTTGTCTCCAACTGAAAAGCAAAGCCTCCTGCCATGAAAGCCCGTGTATCTTCAATTTCTTCTTCAAGGGGACCTTCATCCCGAAAATTCTTAATTGTTTTACAAATTTCTTCCATGGCCTGTACCACTGTGTCAGGACTGGTTCCGATATGCACCTGAAAAAGCCCCGGTATCCTAGATGCCGTGCTGGTAATATCTCCACTCACCTGATAACACAATCCCAGTTCTTCACGTAAACGACAAGAAAGACGGCTCGTAAAGCCAGACCCTAGCCCCAGGATTTGATCTAACACCTTGAGGATCGAGAATCCTTCACACCATTTCTTGACCCCGCCATGACCCATAACAACGGCAAAGCGATGTCTTTCCCTTACTACGCAAAATCCACCCTTTTGTTGCGAATATTCTTTAAGTTCAGGCAACGGGGACTCAATATGGCCGGGCTTTAACATAGATAATCCATTCTCAAGACTTTGAACAAGGGAAGCCTGATCAAAATTTCCGGCCACGTAAAACCGCAGACCGCTTCCCAAAAAGAATTGGTCTTGAAATTCCTGGCAATCCTGAGCTTTTAAGTTTTGCAATGACCTTGGAGACCCCCCCGGAACCAACTCTGCAATCGTGGAACGGCAAAAAATTTGACGATTGAGATAATAGGCCAGATTGTCTGCATCTTCCAAATGCGAGCGCAGTTCAAAAAGCGCATGATCTCTTAGTTTTGTAAAACGCCGCATGCGCAGGCCTCGACCTTGGATCAATTCACAGACAAGCTCGATCAGTGCGTCCTGCTGATCGCGCAGACAGGTAAACTGCCACCCATCCCCGCTAAATTGATAGTCAATCCCCAAAGACTCAAAGGAGCGCGCCAGCGCCTCATGATCGCGATTTTGAGTTCCCTCCATCAGGAGTCGTACGGATAGGGCTGAAACTCCATTATTTTCCAGGGTTTCCCTCAAGGTCCCGATGTCAAAGCGAAAGCGCAGGACAAATAGTTTTGTCCAGGGTCTGGGTTCCATGGCAACCCTGGCCTTGCAGCTTAATACTCTTGTCTCTGGGCTAAGTTCTGGGATTTTCAAGAGATCTATTCCTTTTTAGAGCTGTAGGAGCGTCCTGGGAGTCCCTGGTGGGAAGGAAAGGGCTGTAATCATTGACTCATTATCCAATACCTGCGACACATAGGTCTGCAGATCATCAGCACCTACTTCAGATAACGAGTCTGGAAAATCGGCGTAAAACCTTGGCTGTCCGAGTGAAAGCCAATGGGCCAGAGAAAAACATAAATCTTCAAGACGTTCCTGTTCAAAATAATGGGATGATAGAATCCGCGCTTTGGCGGTCTGTAACTCCTGGGTACTCACAGTCTCGGTCCCCAAACGGTGCAATTCTGCCAAAGTCCGGCTGAAAACCTCAGAGGACCGCATCTGCGGCCGTAGCTCCATTTCAAGAAAAAATCTTCCGCACAAGGCCTGGGAATCATTATAGGCCACGACTTGATTCACGACCTCATGCTCCTCTTTAAGGAGACGATAAAGCCTGGAGGTCCTGCCTCCCGCCAGAACCTCTTCGCAAATTGACGAAATAACTTCCGACGGATCTGTCGCGCTAAAAGATGGAAAGCTCAGCTTCATGCGAATCAAATCCACATCCTGCTCCAACATCAGCGGCTCGCTTAAACAATTTTCCTGCTCCTCCCATTCCCTTGTTCCCATGGGTTCCATTGATTCTTCTTTTTCTTCGTGCCCTCTCGTCTCCCCAAAAAGCTCTGCCGCTACATCCATGACCCTTGCCGTCTCCACATCCCCAAGGACTAAAAGCTGAGCATTGCGGGGTTGATAATAACGCTTATAAAAATCCTGCATTTCAGACAAGGAAACGGCTTTCAGAGACTGTCGAAATCCGATAATGGGGTGATGGTAGGGATGATTGGGGTTATACGCTGTGCTGAAATGGGCATCATAGAGACGCTCCCCAGGATCATCGAGGCAGATGCTGAGTTCCTCAAGCACTACCTGGCGCTCGGCCTCAAACTCTTTGGGATCAAGCTCTAGTTCAAGCATACGATCTTGTTCTAGCTTGAGGGCATCCTCGAAGTGAAGCGAAGGCAGGAGATGGTAATAGGCCGTGTAATCGCGGGTGGTAAAGGCGTTGTTCTCGCCCCCGGAACGATGTGAAAAGCGATCAATGGAGCCCAAAGGAAAATTCTTGGAACCCTTGAACATCATATGTTCCAGGAAATGGGCCAGCCCCCGCTCCTTTGGGGTTTCATTGGCTGAGCCCACCCCATAGATGAGCATTACGGCTGCAATGGGAAGAACCCGGCGCTCAAGAACATGGATCTGGAAACCATTGTCCAATCTGAGAGATTCAGGTAGTAAGGTTAGGTTGTTCATGGCGGGAATGAGACGATACGAGAGCCCCTGGAAACTGTCAAGAGATTTAGGAGAAGGAGACAGGAGTCAGGAGAAAGAGAAGAGGAAGGAACTAGAGGCATCATCGGAATGGGGAAAGGAAAAAATAGTCGCCATCTTCTGCTTCCACCTCCCCGCTCTTTTCTTATTCTATAGTTCTCTAGTTCCGATAGTTCTATAGTTCTCTATTATCGTCATCCTCCGGCTTGACCGGGGGATCCATCTTTCTCTGCTCTTTTCTTAAACGGCCTTTGATTCCTCTGATTCCTCTGCTACCTTTGATTCTTGATTTAATGATGGATTATTCTTTGAGTTTGATCTTTAAGCTTTTGCGGGTTGAGGCTTTATTGTTTCTGGGCTGCATGGTTTGCTTTTTCTGGGGTCGATTTTTTTCTCAAACCAAGGAAATTGAGGTCAAAATTCGCTGGGTTCTGGATGGGTTTTTCTGTGTTCTCATTCTTCTAGCCTGGGTTCAATGCCAGAGTTCAGAAACCTTTCATTTTGGGGGCTGGCTCTCCCTCACCTCCCTGCAATGCTGGTGCCGTCTTCTTATCTTGATCTATGGCCTAGGGTGTCTGCGATTTCTCTTTCAGATTTCGTCCTGGTACGAGATGGGACTGTATTTCAAAATTATGGGAATTTTTTGCCTGAGTTTTATCCTGATAGGGGGAAAGGCCCAGGCTTTGGTTCTGGCACTGGCCTGTCTGCCTCTGTTTTTTTTGAGTTCCTCGGTGCGCTCGTCGGTTCGCAAAACCTTATTTTTTGCGTTAACCCTGATCCCAGCGTTTTCAATTTTGACCTTTATGCCTAAAGATTCTCAACTCGGCCTGTTGGCACAGGCGGTGCCCACCCTGATAAGCCTGGGTTTTGGAATCTGGATCATAAGCCAAGGTCAACGGGCGCGAGATCAAGGTTTAGAAGTCTGGTTTTTCTTGAACCATGGGTTTCTAATTTTTACGGCTTCGACCTGCTTTTGTCTTTTCGTTCAGAGTGAATCCCTGGCACATCTTAACCAAGAGCTTGCCATGATTTTGCAACTGACTCTGTTCTGGCTTGTTTGCGTGTATGGATTTCAAGCTCTGGTTTTGCCCAAAATGAGTTTTCACGGATTATCCATGCTGATTCCCCTCTGCTTTCTTTTGCTTTTCTTTGCACAGAATCCAACAGATCAAGTCTTGGGGCTAGTGACACAACTCTCTGTGCCCATGCTCCTGCTTCACCTTTACCTCTTGGAGAAAAGAGAATCTCACGACCCTCTCGAATCGAGAATTCTAGTCCTGCATCTTCTGGTTCTTGGCTTCGTGCTCCCGCTTCAAGGGGTTTTAAAGATTTTGGATCCAAAAATCAATGCGGTTTTAGCTATCCTGGCAGCCATCATCGCCATAGCAGGTCTCAGTCAACGCTGGAAAATCAAATTACAACAGGAAACATCCTGGAAATCCCCATTGCTTCTATTATGGATTGTCTCTCTGAGCCTGATGCCAGCTCTGCAAAGAACCGGTATAAAACTCCATGCAGAAATCGAAAAAGACTATCAAAAAGAAATTTTGATCATTGAGAGTGAACAGTTTTGAGATGGGGGAAGAAGCCTTTTCTCACTCCAAATACAATCTCAGGTTTTTGGTAATTACTGCGTCGTGTTTTTTTTCACTTAACTCGTTGTAGAGTAAATGGTCAGCATGCGCTAGCGGGGAACGGGGGGCCAATTCCATACCCCTTGTATAAAACCCTGAAGCGGCGGCCTCTTTGCCCTTTCTGAGGGAATAGATGAGCCCCAGTCGATAAGCCGCCAGGGACCTAACACTTCTCCTGCCCTGGGCCAGAGCCAGTTTCAAATTTTCGACCCCCGCTTTGGGTTTGTGCAATAGAAACTGAAGCCAGCCAATGTCCAGACGATGTCGTTTGGAGCGTGTTAGTTTTTGAATCTTTTCATAGAGGCTAAGAGATTTTGTGAATTCCCTTTGAGACATATGGTAACGCGCTAGAAAACCCAAGTAATCTGGATGAGAGCCCTGAACCTTTAAAAGTGACTGCACCTTGAACAGGGCTTCTGGATAAAGCTTCAGTCCCAGCAAAATCTCTAGATAAAGGAGGTTATGCTCCACCCTGCCTGTACTTGAAAAACCAATCCCCTCCAGGGCTGTTAGTGCGTGGTCATATTGCTTAAGCAGGCGATAGGATCTCGCGGCCATGAAAGCAAAGCCGGTATCCTCTGGGAAACGCTTGGAGGCTTCTATTGCAATCCTCGCAGACAGGGGATATCGCCCCAGAGCGAATGCTAAATCCACTGCCTGATGAGAGAGGTTTTGATCTTTAAGCACTTTGATCCCTTGGAGTGCTATTTTTAGCGCATCTCCGCGTTTCTTGGCTTCAGTATAAATTTGGATCAATAGTTTGTAGGGTAAATCATAGTCTAGTTTACCGGCGATGGCTTGTTTGAGAGCAATTTCAGC
>CAZRLV010000238.1:0-5927 GCA_964600955.1 uncultured bacterium | reverse complement strand
ATGTGGGCGATATCAAGTCTTTCGGTTAGCACCACTCCAAGAATTTTTGAAAGATCTCGGGCGGACATCAGGTTGAGTTTTCGATTGCGAATCCAAATCTGACCTTCAAGCACGGGCTGTAACCCGCAGAGAGTTCGCAGTAGAGTAGATTTGCCCGAACCATTTGGTCCTAGAAGACAGACCAATTGCCCCGCTTTTAAATCGAGATCCAGATCTTTTGAGATGACCAGTGATGACCCTGATTTTTGGGGATAACCGATGGCCAGATCTGCGGCGGTTAGAACAGAGGCGCTCATGAGGAAGGTCCCCTGCCGCGTAAAATGATCCAAATGACCAGGGGGGCTCCTAGTAGCGAAGTTACCGAATTTAATGGGAGAGTCTCCTCACTTCCTGGAACCTGAGCCACCAAATCCGCTCCCAGACAAAACACCCCGCCCAGAAGGGCTACAGCAGGAATCAACAAACGGTGATCAAAGCTCTGCAAAAGACCTCGGCAAAGATGGGGGACGGTGATCCCAATAAATGCAATGGGGCCGCAAAAAGCAGTCACTACACCGGCCAAAATCGAGGCAGAGGCTACTACAAAGATGCGCGTGCGCTGTACCGGAACCCCCAGACTGCGGGCGTAGCCTTCGCCAAGTTGTAAGGCGTTTTGGGGTTTTGAGAGTAAAAACGAGGCGAGAATTGAGAGCAAAATAACGGGAGCAAAAAGGGCCATAAGCTCCCAGCTTGTACGCGCAAAACTCCCAAAGGACCAGAGTAAAAACCCCTGGACTTCGCGCAGATCAGCAAAATAAACCAGAAGATGAATCAAACCGCCTGAAGCATAACCAAACATTAGCCCCAGGATCAGCAGGGTTGTATTATTGGCCACCTTGCGAGAAACCAAAAGCACCAGCAAAAACACCAGAGCCGATCCAAGCGAAGCCGATAGCAGATGCAGTCCCTGGGGAATCATAGAGTCAAGAGGAATCAGGTCCAGGGGAAGCTTGCTGGCCAATAAAATGGAGAGGGCCACTCCCAGGCTGGCACCGGAACTAATCCCCAGCACGAAAGGACCCGCCAGAGGATTGCGAAACAAGGTCTGCATCTGCAAACCGCTCACCGCAAGGGCTGCTCCGGCAAGAATGGCCGTGATGGCCTTGGGGAGTCGAAAGGAGAGTATGATTATCTCCCAGGATTTGCGGGAACTTTCCCCACCGCTGATGATTTTGAGGGTCTCGCCAAAGGGGATGGAAACAGAACCAAAACACAGACTGAGGAAAAGAAAAATCAAGAGAAGAACAGAAAGTCCAAAAAGAAAAACAAAAGACCTGGGTCGTGCCCCGGATCCATCCCCCGTCATTCCAGACCCCGACATGGAATCCATCTTCTAGTTCCTTCCCCTAATCCCTATGATTCCTTGCTAAAACTACTGCAACCGGTGATACCATCTTGGTTTATGATCTGGCAGCAAATCGGGATGGAAAATATGAATGAGATCCTTGAGAACTTCATGCGGATTTGCAAGTCCCACCTCGAAATAATCATTGGGCAGACCGACCAGAACCCTTAAATTCTTGTTGAATACGCGTCCCTTGCGATGGGCGGCAAACAGCCGGAACCTTGGATCAGCGCCCAGAATCTCCGCGAGCTTGACGCTCCCGCCGGGGTTGAGCCAGATATCGGCTGTGGAAGCCTTTTCTAGGACAACCTCAAAACTCAGCTTCAAGCTACCGGTCTCGTTGTTTTGTTTAAAAAGGTATTCTCCACCGGCATCGCGCACCAGTCTTGACGGAAAGCTCTCTCCCCCCGGCATAAACCAGGTGCCTCCGTAAGGCAGATTCATAAATACCGTGGGTTTGACCTTGCGATTTCTGGCAAGAGCGCTGAGTTTCAGATATTCAGAAGCAAGGTTTGAAAAAAACGATTCGGCCCGCTTTTCCAGATCAAAAAACAAAGCCGTAAACTTGACCCATTCGGCATAACCCAGAGGCGATGATTCCAGGTATTCCGCATTGAGCACGACTGGAATGCCCAAAGACATCAGACCCCCAAGATCTTCATTGGGTGCCCCTGTACCATAGGTCATAACCAGCTCGGGGTTGAGGTCGAGAAGTTTCTCACGTGTGGCGGCCCCCCCCTGACCTACAGCCTTGAGTTTTCCTTGTTTGGCACGCGCCAGAAGCAATGGACTACTGATATCCCCGAGATTGGAAAAACCAACTAATCGATCCTGAAGGCCCAAAACTTCTATATGATGTAGGTGAGTGGTGGAGAGACTTGCAAAGCGTTGAACAGGAATCTTGACCACGGTCGCCCTAGGATACCCTTCGGGAATGGCAACCCCTTCGGACACAAGCAGCAAAGTGGTTTTATGCCGACTTGTTTTCCAGGGTTTGCGAATCGTCACGACCTTGAAACCTTCGTAATATTCAACTTCAAATCCTTTGGCATATTCTATGACTGTAGGAGCCTGTGTGGGTCCTGACTTGGGCTCCCTCGCGCCCAGAGCCACGACGCTAAATACGTATCCAAGGAAAAAGACCAGTCGCATCATATATAAATCCTTTTCTTATCCTCTCTAACCGTATTGGTTTGAGCCAGAATCAAGGTCTCCCAGGGGTCAATAATCAGAGATTTTCCTGAATAAGGTTTCATACGTGAAATTCTCAGGCAGAGCCGCTTCTTTTCGCTAACCCGCATCCATTCTCCATCAGGCAACGTCAGATCAATTTTCTCAGGCGAAGGATTAACCCCGATAAGAACTCTTTTGAAACTATCTCTCAAACCTGGATTTGTAATTAAAAAAACCAGGGAGTTTTTAGGAAGTCGAATACCCTCGAACTCATCGACAAATCTAAGGCTTTGAATCACTTTATCACGGGTTTTCATGCGAAAAATTTTATGCTGTCTACGCAAGGTGATGAGATCTTTATAAAACAGAAAAAGGTCTTTATGAGATTCTTTGAGATTCCAATCTACCTGATTCACACTATCCGGCAAATTATAGGAATTATGCTCTCCGCCTTTACTGCGTCCAAATTCCTGTCCGTTATGCAAAAAAGGAATTCCCTGAGAAGTCAACAAGAGAACGGCTAAAATGCGCTCCATCTTTTCGATGCGCTCCAGATCAACTTCCTGGTTAGCTGTACTGAGAGTGAGTTTATCGCGCAAACTGTAGTTGTCATGACAAGCCGCATAATTGATGCTCTCCAGGGGGGAATCTGTAAAATCATTAACCGATCCAAGGACCCCTTCCTTTACGGGAATGAGTTGGCCCGTATCGAGTTCATCTTCGCAGCCCTGTACAAACCCAGAGCCCCATTTGGAATTGTCACCACGCAAAGCATCGCGAAAATGATCGTTAAACACTGAAAAGCGCGTTGTTTTTTGGACTCCCTTGCCCAGGGGGTCGACCCCGGCTTTGCCTGCGGCCCAGGGTTCTCCGTAAAGAATGATGTCTGGATTGATTTCACTGAGTTCCTCTTCGATTCTGCGAAAGCTCTCATGGTCCATCAAACCCATAAGATCAAAGCGAAATCCGTCAATTTTATATTCCTGCATCCAGTATTTGAGACTGTCTAGCATCAGCTTACGAGCCATGGGGGCCTCACTCTTAAACTCATTGCCGCAACCCGAACCATTTAGGTAGTTGCCGTAATGATCCCTTCGATAATAATAATGGGGTGCCAGAGCCTGAAAACTAAAGACCTGCCCTGTGCCTTCAGCCGTATGGTTGTAGACAACATCAAGTACAACCTTGAAGCCATTTTCATGTAGCGCGGAAATCATTTGCTTAACTTCTCTCACGCGCTGCGTTCCTTCAGGTTTTTCTGAATATCCACCATGCGGGCAAAAATAATGGCAGGGCATATATCCCCAGTCATAATTCTCCGAATCATCATCCTGATCAAAATTTTGTAGAGGAAGAAGCTGAATGGTGTTGACCCCCAGTTCTCTGAGGTGATCCAGACCGGTTTTAACCTTAGGATGATCCTTCAGCCGTGTGCCTTCCTGTGCAACAGAGCCATATTTTCCTTTCTGGTCCATGCCTGAGTCAGGGTGAACTGAGAAATCACGTAAATGCATCTCGTAGAGAATAATTTCATCTCTGGCAAATTTAGGAGGATCAGAAACCGGGGTATGATCCTCAAAAATATGGCTGGGGCCCTGACGGTGCACATGGGATTTTGAGTAAGGATCCACGGCATCTCTGACAGGTTGATTGAAAAGATCTGAGCCATGACAGCGATATTTGTAAAACCATCCCTCAAACTTCTTTTTAGGGATATCCAGCTCCCAAAGCCCAGGCCTGAATTCGCGCATCGACAAAATCTTCTCCGGCGCTTCGTGAGCCCGCTGGAAGAGTAAAAGTTCCACCTTTTCAGCAGTTGGGGCAAAGGTTCGAAACACGAGTTTTTCTTTCTCGAAGCTCAGGCCAAGTTCTGAATCGTAGTAGTATTCGGGCTCGTAGAGAATCCCACGAGGTTGGAGCCATGTTTTCTTAAAGCCTTCTAAATGCACGGTGTAAAGATTAAGGTCCTTGTTCTCAAGACTTAAAGACTCACTGAGAAGAATCTCCAACTCCATGCCTTCATGCAAGACGCGACAGGAGTCAATCTTCAGACTGCGCCTTTTAGCGTCTTTGATCACGACCTTCTTCAGAGGAAACTCCTTATCCGCTAAAGGACAGGGAAGAAGGACCTGAACCAGACGTCTACTATCCAAAAAGGCTAAACGCAATTGGGGCTTCACACGGGGTCTGCGCAAGAAAAGCTCCTTTTCTCCCTCAACAGCGTAAACGAGACTCTCCTCATGAGGGTTCCAAAACCTGTCTTCACCCTCTTTTTCTTCCCAATTTCCCTTTCTGAATAAAAGCCCCAATTCCTTTTGAGATCTAAAAGACTCAAGTGGGATGATAAAATGAGCCCGTTCAGCACCCACAAATGCCGGTTCAAAAGAGCGTCCTTGAAGATCACTGTCCTTGCCCCATATCCAGAGATTCCAGTTTTTATGGTCGCGGTTTCTACGGTAATAGTAGACATGAAACTCATTCTCACCCGGTTCATTATCCTCCTCGAAAAAACGAGAATAAAACAGAGCCAAAAGCGCGAGAAACAATAAAAAGTACACACTCACCTCAACCCTTTGCCTTACTCTTTTTAGAGCGCTTTTTGGGTGACTTTTTAGGGGGCCGTGGAACTTTGATTCCATCCGGCATGGTATAGACGCGCAGGAGTTTTTTTTCGGGTCCTACCTCAATATACTCAAGTGCATCCAGGGGTCTTAGGATCAGCATGGATAAGGGCGGAAGCATCAGTTCCAGAGAGTAGGGCTGATTCTGGTACCAGCGTGCCACAGATTTAAGTTCACCCTGATTACCAAGATTTGTGCCTCCATAATAATTGGAATCTGAGTTCAACACTTCCTGGTAGCGCCCTTCATAAGGAATTCCAACCTGATATTTCTCTCTTGAAACGGGGGTGAAATTAAAGACAAAAATAAGGCATTCCCTGGGGTTTCGCGTTTTGCGCATATAGGAAATAACCGTGTTTTCAGCGTCATGAAAGTCAATCCATTCAAAACCAAGTGGATCATAATCGTATTGATAAAGCGCCTTTTCCTTGTTATAGAGTGCTAAAAGATCACGTGTAAAGTGATTCAATCCCTCATGCAGCGGATATTCCAGAAGATGCCAGTCCAGCCCTTGATCATGGTTCCACTCAATTTGCTGGGCAATATCCCCGCCCATAAAAACCAATTTCTTGCCAGGATGACCCAGCATATAGCCCAGGAGCAATCGTAGATTCGCAAATTTTTCCGGATAGGTTCCCGGCATTTTATTGAGTAAGGAACGTTTTCCGTGGACCACTTCGTCATGCGAGAGAACCAGAACAAAATTTTCTGAGAAGGTATAAAAAATAGAAAAGGGCAGTTTGCCAATC
>CAZRLV010000237.1:0-5945 GCA_964600955.1 uncultured bacterium | reverse complement strand
CCTCATGCAATTCTTCTTGCACTTTGTCGAGGGAGTGACGGGGGTTCTTGAATCGAAAGCCCTTGCCCTTTACATCCTGATAAATTTTCTCTACCTTCTGCAACGGCGGGTCTTGACGATGTCGGTGGAAAGGGTTGGGCTCTACAGTTTTTTCGCTGGCCTTAATTTTCTTCCAATTAGCCTCTACATCTGCAGCTTCCAATCTACTCTCATCTCCGGCCTCCCGTACGTCAAATACGTGAGGATGCCGTCGAATCATTTTCTGATCAATTTTTTGCGCGATACTTTCAAGGCTGATCTTTCCCTGAGTGGACTCTGTTAAAAGCTGAGCATGGAGGTAGATTTGCAAAAGAACATCCCCAAGCTCTTCTTCCATGCCTTCAGGATTTTGAGAGTCGACCTCATTGAGAAACTCGTAGACCTCTTCCAAAAAATACTTTTTCAGGGAAGAATGGGTCTGTTTAAGATCCCAAGGACAGCCGGTTTTGGGCTCCCTGAGTCTTTCAATGGTGCGACGAAATCGTAAGAGTGCAGAAAGTTGATCTGAAGACTGAGCTGAAGAATCGCTCACTTGGTCGAGGCCTTTTGGGTGCGAGCCTTTTTTTGGCGCTTCCCGGACCCCTTTCCGGTTACACCGAAGGTTAAGTCATCCCCTTTGCGGTTATATCCGATTTTAATGGTGTCGCCTGATTTGAAACGCGATTTGAGAATCATCTCAGCCAGGGGGTTTTCAACATACTTGATAATCGCTCTGCGAAGCGGTCTGGCGCCGTATTTCTCATTCGTCCCGCGTAAGACTAGAAGTTCTTTGGCCCTGCGACTCAAAGCCATACTCAGATCCATTTTCTTTAGACGGCCTTGAACCTCTCGAAGCATAATATCTATGATCTGTAAATTGTCGTCTGCCCCCAAAGAGCGAAACATAACAACCTCGTCAATGCGATTCATGAACTCGGGTGGGAAGAGTTTTTCCAGAGACTTGCGTGTTTCACGCAGTTTCACACCATCGTCCACATCCTCTTTTGACTCTCCAAACCCGATAGAACCGGACATTTGCTCCAGGCTCTCTACGCCAATATTAGAGGTTAAAATAATAATAGCGTTATTAAACGAAACTCCGGTCCCCTTGGAGTCTGTAAGTCTACCTTCGTCCAAAATTTGTAAAAGCAAATTATGGACTTTGCGATGCGCCTTTTCAATTTCATCAAAGACAACCACGGACTCTGGCTGACGCTTGATTGCCTCGGTGAGGTATCCACCCTCGTTGTGACCGATATAGCCAGGAGGAGCCCCGATGAGTTTGGCGTATTCATGTGACATGGCATATTCAGAACAGTCCACACGAATCAATTCCTGCGTCCCAAAAAGATAATTGGACAGAGCCTTGGCTAGCTCGGTTTTACCCACGCCGGTTTGTCCCACAAAGATAAAGCTTCCCACAGGGCGGTCTGGATTTTTGAGACCTACGCGCGCCTTCCTGACGGCTTGTGAGACGGCCTTGATAGCATCGTCCTGACCAATCACCCATTTCTCGAGTTGCCCTTCCATGTCCAGATGGCGTTCATCGTCATCCTTAAGGCCCGGACTATCATCGCTAGCGCTCAACATGGGTAGCGAGCCTTCTTCACCATCCATGAGAATGGTGATTTCCTTAATATCCAGGGAGGGGTTTACCTTGATACAGAGATTATAAAGTTCCTGCTCAATGATATCCCCCAGGAGAGGATAATCCCCGCTATTGAAAATGCTAGGGGCAATCTCATTGATGTAATTGACCACCGAAGCATTAATAATAAGCCTCTTATAGGACTTCTTATCCGTAATTTTGGCATTCTTGAAAAGATCACGCTGCTGATTGGGAGTGAAGGACCGGATAGCCACAAAACGGTCCAGGGACTCGCAGAACTTCATCTTGACATTCCCTGATGTGTTACCCGAAGAACTCATGGCCTTTTTCTCCCTATCCCGGGCCTTTTTCTTACCCGGTAGAAGTGTATCCCCTTGGTTACTTATCGGAATCAGGGCCGTTTCCCAATAGGGGGCGACTACCCCAACGCCCGAACCTAACCTTAATTATACCATATTGAGAAACCATCAGGCCCGCCGTGACTCAACTCTGCTTTGTTTAGTGTTCTTTTTCCCTAACCAAGGTTAAATAATGATTTTCAAATTCATGCGAGACCGTGTCCCAGTCAAAACGAGCGCTGATCTGGGTGCATCGTTCAGACATGGACCTGAGAACCTCGCCATCCAATTCATAGAGTCTCTCAAACCCTCTACGAGCCGAGGACAAGTCAGAAAAGTCGACCCGTTGCCCGGTATCATTGTTGGGCGTAAAGGCCTTAAAAGCCTCAATATCACTAAGCAAAAGCAAGGCGCCGGCTGCCATGGCTTCGACAACCGCCAATCCAAAACCCTCATAGGACGCCGCACTCAAAAATAAACCTGCACCATGATAAAGCTTTACCAGATCCTCGCGTTCTACAGTCCCTGCAAAACAAACCACCTGCTCAAGACCATGGGCTTGAACCAAGGCCTCACATTGTTTGCGCAAAGGCCCCTCTCCTACCAGGGTTAAACGTAGTTCAGGGTAGCTGGAATAGGCTTGTGAGAAAAACTCAATTAATAAGGGAACCTGTTTATGAGCCTGGAATCCTCCTACATAGAGCCAGCTAGCCAGATTTGGTATTTTCCCCGAAACGGACAAATCTTTGAGTTCCACTCCGTTTTCAAGAAGTTCAACCGACTCATCGATTGATTTGAAAAGCTCGAGATCCTGCGCAGAGGAGGCCAAAACTCTATCGCAGGTATCCAAGGCGCGGGGGCTCAAATTATGAAACCAGATCTTTTTAATCCAACGAAACCGTGAGCTATGAAAAAACCCTCCATGGGTTGATAAGATTAAAGGACAAGACAGTTTTCCCCTATGCTTGAGCCGGGTAAAACGCTCTAAAAACAGATCCATTCCGTGTACATGCACGATATCAAATCTCTCCCAGTCCAGCTCCGGTAAATACGGCCAAAAAAAGAATGCGGGCCCGTGGGCTTTGATGCGGTGGATCTTGATAGAGCCGGTTTGGGTCGCCAGGGTTTCTTCAGGAGAAAACTGCGCCTGATAATGTAGTGCATGATCTAGAGTTAAAACCTCAATGTCATGACCGAGGCCCATGAGTCGTTGACTCAGGGACAAAACAAACCCCTGCATACCTCCCTCAGTCGGCCAGAACTGGCGTACCACATGCAAAATTCGCAGTCCCTTCCGGCCAGAATCATGAATCCCCCTTGGTGTGACAGGACCCAAGAGTCTAAATTCCAAAAAACCTCTCCAATAAAACCCGGAGTGCACAAATGGATAGGGAACCAGGACCAAAGCTGCCCTCAAAACATCATAAAAACCCAGGGAATAATCACGAAAAATTAAAACAGAAAGGATCAAATAAAAACCTGCTGTAGACACTAAAATTTGAGGGTAGAGCAAGGAAAAGAACAGACTGATGATCACAAGGTCTGAAATCCATCCACGTAGCTGATAGGTTCCAAGCCGACCTTTGCGAAAAGCCCCTCCGATCCATTGACGACCTTGGGGGTTCTTCTTTAAAAAATAAGGATCAAATCTATATTTTCTGGCATCGCGCAGTAAAAAGGAGAGATCTTTTTTAGGTCCTGACCCATGCAATGCCTTGAGGTTTTTTTCCTCAATAATCCGCCCTCGGTCCAAAATCCGCAGACCCAAATCCGTGTCCTCTCGAAAATGCACACCGGAACCCGGATCAAAATAGACCTCATCAAAGCCACCCACAGCCAAAAAATCAGCCCTTTTATAGAGAATATTGCCAGATCCAAAGCCCCCAAAAAAATCTTTCCTGGCCGGATGGGAAACCCAGGGACTCTGACCTGACTCTACCTGGGTGAATCCCTCGATGCCCACACAATCATCTGGAGGTTCCAGAGACTGAAGATGATGAAAATACTGAGGATCTACGACCACATCATCGTCTAAAAGTAGAATCCAATTGGATTTTGGATTGGATCTTTCAACGCCGGTATTGCGTGCATGCGAGGGACCCTTGGCAACCGGGGAGATAATCAGGAATCGATCGGGCTCATCTAGCCAGGATCGGATCTCTTCTCCTGGATCTGCATCTGAACCATCATCTACAACCAGGATCTCAGGTTGCAGCTTTGAAGACTTAAGAGATTGTTCGATGGACTCCAGCAAAGCCAGCAATTTCCCAGGGCGATTGTGGGTAGGAATCACAATGGACAGGGAATTAATCGAGTTCATTCAGGGACCTCAAGAAGGTGGCTCCAGAGTCGCGGTCCGCTCTGCTTCCGCCTGGAGCATACGCAAAAAGAAAAAGAAAATAAAACTCAAAACCTGGATTTTGAAAACAGGCTCAAAAAAACTGACCAAAAACAAAGCGAGGGCAAGTCCGGCGAATAATTCATAGCAGAGTCGAGTCCGAGCCAGGTCCGCAATAGACGAATTTTCTCCAGGAGTAATTTGAAATCTCCCCAGATTGCGCCAAATACTATGAAGGATCGCCCAGGTTAAAATTAAAAACCCAGCGCAGCCGATGAGGCCGGTTTCGGCCAAAAGACCTGGGTAAAATCCATCGGCATCCTCAAAGCGAGTTAAATAGGGATAGAGTCCCAGTCCAATCCCCTCCACAGGATTAGCCAGAAACAATTTCAAGGATGCTTTGTAGTTTTCCAGACGACCCAGGGTCGAGCGGATATTATAGAGAATCACCGGATCCTGAGTACCTGAGAGTAGATAAAAGGCGGAGATCAGACGATCATAAAGGTCTTGAGGAAGAGCCCATAACCCCCCGACTGCTGCGAGAGGAGCCGAAAGTAGGGCCACGGGAACCCCCATGGCCCTGCGATATTCACGAACCCAGGACAGAATTCTTAAGAAGAAATAAAAGCCCAGCCCTACGGCCGCAATGAAGATTCCGCTACGCGAGAGAGCCAGCCAAAGACTCAGAAGATTGCAAATAGCTGAGCTGAGCGCCAATAGCCTAAAGCCTGGATGTGAAAAACGCAGCCATCCCATCCCGGCCAAAAGAAAAACACAACCCGCGTACATGCTCAAAACCAGGGAATCCTCAAAGGTTCCCGGGACTCCAAGACGCAGGGTCACCTCACCATCTTTTACCAGAGGAAATGTAAAATGATTGAGTTTTTGCCATAGCGCAACAAGGCTCACCAGGCAAGAAGATAAATACACTGCCGATAAAAAAGCCCGCAAACGCCGCGGTGTAAACCCCTCCATGATCCAGTAGGTCAGGAAGAAGTTCACAGCATAAGACACCCATTCGCGAAGTGAAATAAGCGGCTCGGGTGAGCGCAGACAAAGAATTGCCAGCAGGCTCAAAAACAAAAGACAGGCTTTGAGGGTTTGATCCCATTTTTTACGCACCGAGTCGCCAAAAAGATGCAGGAGATTCCAGACCCCAAAAAAAAGCAAAAAAATATCAAACCAGTTCAAAACCCGTCCCCATAGCTCTATTCCAAGATCAGGAAAAAGAGGAATGAAAAATCCCAGAAAAACGAAAAGGAAAAAGCGCCCGTTTCCAATCCAGAGCTGGGGCAGGAACCCGGCAAAAAACAAACAGGCTACCAGGGCCAAAGGACCCGTTTGAAAAATAAGAAGGGCAAGAATCGCAATGGATAGCAAAAGGACCGAAATAGGATTGATCGTCTGATTCATTTAATCAGTTCTCACCTAATGACTGGGCAAACTCCACAACCTGCCTACTGACTTCATTCCAGGATGGGACCAGGGACTGATTTTTCAGGTCTTTCTGCATGGACTCACGCCGGGAATGGTCTTTACGCATCCTTAACAAATGCACGGATAGCTCAGCAGCAGAGTGGAAAAAAAAACCGGTTTTACCTTCGCTTAGCATGTCAATATTCCCGCCGGTGCGCGTTGCCAG
>CAZRLV010000236.1:0-5960 GCA_964600955.1 uncultured bacterium | reverse complement strand
GGCTCTGGTCTGGGGGGCCCCGCACCCGCATTCCTCTGGGATTGGGGGGGGCAATTTTATCTTGTTCTACGACCAGAAGTCCGCAGAGGTACAGGTCATTGACGCCCGAGAGGTGGCTCCAAAGGCAATTACCCAGGCGCACTACTATCGTAAGGGTAAACATGATACGGCCTTGAGTCAGACCGGGGGGCTGGCTGTGGGAGTTCCCGGTGAGCTGCGCGGACTTTTTCAACTGCATTCAAAATTCGGGACGCTTCCCTGGAAAACGGTGGTGGCTCCCGCCGTGAAAATGGCTCAGAAGGGGTTTCCCGTAAACGCTTATTTTCATTCTTTACTCAAGAAGAACCGTGATCGCTTTATGAAGATCCCGTATCTAAGACAGGTTTTTTATCCCCAGGGGAAGGCTCCCGAGGTGGGCGATCTTCTGGTTCAACCGGCGCTGGCCCGTACCCTTGATTTGATTGCCAATGAGGGAGTCCACTCTTTTTATGAAGGTGCCATAGCCACTGAGATCGTGAAAACCGTTAGAAATGCTGGGGGAGTCCTGGCGCTCAAAGACCTGCAAGACATTCGTCCGCGTGTGGTGAAGGCTCTACACAGCACTTACCGGGGCTATGATGTTTTCACCATGCCTCCCCCATCGTCCGGGGGAATGGTGCTTCTGGAAATGCTGCATGTGCTTGAGGAACTGCCCCTGAAAACTTGGGGACATAATGGCTCACAAAGCATTCATCATGTAGCAGAGGTGATGAAGCATGCCTACGCGGATCGGGCCGAATACATGGGCGATGATCGTTTTGTTTCTATTCCCCGTCAAAGACTGCTCTCAAAAGCCTATGCACTCAGTATCTTGGAGAGTATTTCAAATCAAAAAGTGAGCGATCACAAAAGCTATGGTCGCAGTTATGTCGGAGATGATGGAGGCACCACTCATTTTTGCGTCATGGACCGCCTGGGTAATGCGGTTGGAATCACGGCAACCATTAACACCTATTTTGGCTCCAAACTCGTGGTTGAGAAATACGGGATTATTCTCAATAACGAGATGGATGATTTTTCTCTGGCTCCCGGAGTTCCCAATGCCTATGGTTTGGTGGGCTCTCAGGCCAATGCCATTGCTCCGTTTAAGAAACCGCTCAGTTCCATGACCCCAACCCTCGTGATGCAGGACGGGAAGCCTTTCATGCTTCTTGGAGGGTCCGGCGGTCCACGGATTATTACCGGCGTGTTGCAAGTTCTCTCGAATGTAATCGATCATCGCATGAATCTTCAGGAGGCGGTGAATGCCCCCAGATTTCATCACCAGTGGGTACCCAATACTCTCTATGTAGAAAAGGAGATCCCAGTGGATGTGAGAGCCAATCTTCTAAAACGAGGTCAAATCGTGCGCCGTCTCAAGGCCCGCAATGTGATTCAGGCCATATTGGTGGCCGAAGACGGACTGCACGGAGCCTCAGATCCAAGAAAACAAGGAAGCCCGGCGGGATATTGAGGGAGAACAAGAAAAAGAACTATAGAACGATCGGAACTAAAGAACTAGCGGAATGGGGAGAAAGAGGAAGAGAAGATGGATACTGAATCGAGTTCAGCATGACGAAGCTTTGGGGCATTCATGCCCGTCTATGGCTAAAACAAACACCGCTGAGATCAAGTCGGAGGATGACGCAGTGGTGGTTTTTTCTTCATTCCTATGATTCTTGGTTTCTGTCATCCTACGGCTTGACCGGGGGATCCACTCAAACGGTCGTAAAAATTCTTCATTCTGACTCCTGAATTCTTGCATTCTTGAATTTAAAGATGGATCCCCTGGTCAAGCCAGAGGATGACGGGGTTTGGTTGGACGGCGGATGGCAGAATTTTTTCCCCATTCCGATAGTTCCGATAGTCCCGATAGCTCCTTCCCCCATTGCTTCCTTCTTCAATAATTTGCCTTCAAAATCAACTCATGTCGGGTGGCTTCTTCTACTGCGTTTTTTGAGAAAGGGAGTTTGCGGTAGATTCCTTTTAGGAAGAGTGAGGTTTGATCTCCGTAATGGGAGGAGAAGCGATTTCCGCTGTTGCCTGTGGGAATGACGGCCAGGGATTCATCAGGCATTCCCAGGGCAATGATTCTGCGCGTTGAAGGTCCTGATTTAGCTTGGAAGCGATCCGATGCAAAAGAACCGCCCACGCTATTGATGGACTCCTTGACTCCGGGGGCAGCAAAAGGCCCCAGGTTAAAGAGGTGATTTAGGGGCCAGGCCCTGGCCAGAGGGTGTTTGAACTCAAGGGTGTGAATTTTTCCCCAACCCCATTTGTCCACAGCGTATCCCAGGCGATTACTCAGGTTGGCACAGGCTTTTTTGAAGGCCGCAATAACCACAGAATCAAAATCTCGGCCCGATCCAAGGAGTTTCGAGGTCCCATTCTTCATGACCGTAGAGAGGAAATGGCGCGAGAGAGAGAGTTTCATATAGGAGCGGGCATCCTTTTCTCCAAGGACCGGGTCCAGTAGTTCCGCTAAAAATTGATAAGCCCATTCTTGATAGATGGCTGCTCCAACCTCTTCGGGTTCATGCGAAAAATCCCATTTTTCGAAAATCCTAAGTGCCCACTCCTCTTGACTGCTGAGCTCTTTTGTTTTGCCCATGGCCTCTAAAATCCTGGGCATAGCTACGACAGCCGTGAATAAGGCGCTGTCCGTTTGGATGTTTTGATGGTCTTTGATGCTTAGTTTTTGCTTGTTTTTAAGGAGTTCTTCGATGCGTATCGCGCGGTCTGCCGGCATATAATAACCGGGGATAGTGGTTTGCGGTTCTGGCGGGTTATTGGCTGTGAGAAGGTAACCACGCTTGGGATTCCAGGCCGATGGATTGGCGGAAAACGGGCGACTACCCAGGATTTCATCCTCTCCGGTGGTGGCATCTAGCAAAGTATTGGTGCGCAGACCCTCGCGATGCTCGACGAGTTTCCCGGTGGCCCACCAGCCTATATTTTTCTGGTCAGCATAAGACACATTCAAACCCGGCGAGGCAATCAGTGGTAAAGCGGCACTGAACTCTTTGGGGGAGCGGGCATGATTCATACGATAAAACGCCTCGAAAATGCGGTTATGAGGGTCGTGAAATGTCCAGGAGAGTGAGACCGCTTTGTCTTTTGGCCCGGTTTTAAGAAAATCGGAGATCACCGGGCCATGGGGTGTGGAGCGGATAATCAGCTTTTCGCCTTTTTTGCGTCCCTTCACAGGTATGGTTTCATGTTCAATTTGAAGGGGTAACCAGTTGCGTTTGAAAAGACATCGTGAACCATCTTCGGAAAACCGCTCCAAATAGAGATTCATATCATCGTTTTCGAGCATGGTCAAACCAAAGGCGAAGCGCTCATTATGACCCAGTAGTGCAAAAGGAAACCCCGCCAGGAAAAATCCGCGCAAGGCAAAATCACCGGCCTCCAGATGAGCTTCATACCAAATCGACGGATTTGTGAAGCGGATATGGGGGTCATTCACCAGGACCGGGAGTCCGGTACTGGATCGATTCGCGCTTACCAGCCAGGAATTACTGCCGTAGAAATAGCCCATTTCATTGCTGAGGTCATTGAGGGTATTCGACCAGTTCTCCAGACCGGGAAGGGGACCGGAGATCTTAGATAAGATGGTGGGTCCATCACTGAGATAGCCTGTGGTTAATTCCGCTATTTGATCCGACTTAATACGGGACTCAAGATGGTAGATCAGGGAGTCTACTTTAATACCGTGAGCGAAGGTCAGTGCCATATATCCGCTGATGGCAATCAAGTCCTCCACGGTAAATGGGCTGGGCTTGTAGTTTAGAATATGAAATTCAAGTGGAAGGGCACGTGTGGCGACGAACTGATTGAGTCCGTCTGCATAAGCCTGATAATGTTTGACCCAGGGGCCTTTGTAATAATCGGGGTAACGCTCTTTTTGTTCCCGCAGGCTCTGAGAAATGCGCAAGGTTCGAATATAGCGGTCCTTGGCAAGCGCTTTTTCTCCCAGGACTTCTGAGAGTCTTCCATTGGCCAGACGACGCATGATATCGATTTGAAACAGCCGGTCCTGTGCATGTACAAAACCAAAGGCGCGGTAAAGATCTTCCAGGTTTTTTGCATAAATATAGGGAATTCCAAAGGAATCCCGGACTACACGCACATCTTTTTTAAGGCCCTTAAGCCCTAAAGTCCCATCATAAGTGGGCAGGAGTGAGAGGCACCAGTAATACAAACCCGAACACAGTAGGACGAGGCAAAGCAGGGGAATCCAAAATCGTTTTCTCATGGCCTAGTTAGAATAACATTCAGTAATCCTGCATGTCAGGTAGTAATTCCGCGTAACACGCTAATAAGGTAATGAACTAACCTTACATGAAACTAATGGAATCCCCCACAAATAAAAGCCTTGGAATGGGTCTTTGGCTTTGATATGATGAGATCGCCCAGGTGGAGATTGCCCTGGGTTCCAGAACTGATGATAAGCTTGATTGCCCGAAGGTTACGACGCATGAACCCAGGCCTTTACCTGCGCGGATGTTTAGTTGTTCTTCTGGTTTCATTCGTTCCTGTGCAAGCCGTGTCAGTGCTTGATAACCTCACAAAACCCAAACTTTCCAATAAGCCCAAAAAAGAGGTCGTGGGAATTGTGGAAAACCTGGGTGCACAGGTTCCCATGAATCTGAGTCTCACGGACTCGTCCGGGAAATCTTTCACCCTCCGGGACTATTTTACCCTCCCCACCGTGGTATCGTTTGTTTACTACCGCTGTCCAGGGATTTGCAGCCCGCTTCTGGGGGGGATGGTGGATGTTGTGGATGAGATGGATGTCGTTGAGGGAGTTGATTACAAAGTCCTGACAATTAGTATTGACCCCGATGAAGGCGCCGATCTCGCTGCTCAGAAAAAAACGAATTATCTGGGGAATATGGAGCGCAAGGTGGACCCCAAGGCTTGGAAGTGGACCGTAGGTGATGCGGCAACGATTAAAAAATTGACCGAAGCCTTTGGGTTTGGGTATAAGCGGGCTAAGGATGGCAATTTTGTCCACTCTGCCTCGATTATGGCGGTTTCTCCTACGGGTAAGATTGCTCGCTACCTTTATGGTACGGAGTTTTTACCCTTCGACCTCAAGTTGGCTCTGGCCGAAGCGGCTGAAGAGCGAACGGGGCCGACGGTTGCCAAGTTTTTAAAATATTGTTTCAGTTATGATCCTGCGGGTCGCAAATATGTGTTTAACACATTGCAGGTCGTGGGAGGACTTCTTTTGCTCTGGGTTTTTACTCTATTTGGCTACCTGGCTTTTTATGGAAAAAAGCGCAGTATAGGTGAAGGGTATGAAGTTGATGGAGCTGAGTAAGAAAAGGGGATGAGACTGTGAATGCTCAAATGGCAAAGAGTTTTTATTGCTCGGACATGGTGATTTTCAAGGACTTCTACGCTTCACTGGTGGAGCTAGGTAAAAATAATGTCCTGTTTCGGGTTTTAGCCTGGATCTGTTCCTGGGTTTTTTCTACCGACCACAAGCGCATCTGTATGCTCTATCTGGTGTGCATGTTATTCTTTTTTACGGTAGGGGCCGCTTTAGGGGGAATTATTCGACTGGAATGGTGGAGCCCCGGCACACAATGGGTTTCAGCTCAGGTCTATAACTCGGTGTTTACCCTGCATGGGGTAATTATGATCTTTATGTTCGTAATTCCAGGCATTCCGGCGACTTTCGGTAACTTTTTCCTGCCTATTTTGCTGGGGGCACCTGATGTTTCCTATCCGCGCTTGAACCTTGCGAGTTGGTGGCTGTTTGCAATCGGAGCAACCATTGCGGTTCTGTCAATGTTCCTGGGCTTTGGAGAAACAGGGATTGAATGGGTGGCGCCGGATGGGGGGTGGACCTTCTATGCCCCCTATAGCGTATCTTCGGCATCTAATATTAGTATTGCGCTTGTTGCAGCCTTTACTCTGGGTTTTTCATC
>CAZRLV010000235.1:0-5986 GCA_964600955.1 uncultured bacterium | reverse complement strand
CCCGTCCCCCTTCTCTATCCCCCAATAAATTCTCCGAACTTATTATCAACTTATAAAAAACAACGATCCCAATTAAAACATCGGGGACCAAAAAGGTGAGATTGTAACGTAGAGAATAGTCCAGAGCATCCGTCAGAGAGAGCCCCTGTGAGAAATAAATTACACCGGAGCCCAGATGACAGAGAAGGCGCAGCAACTGCGCCATAATAATCGCAAAGACTGGAGACTTTCTCAACCAACCGAAAGCCCCCAGGGCCGCGTGAGCCGCCAAATAATCCAGGATAAACGGCCCCACACCAATCATGAGGCCGCTGGTCAAAAAAGTCAAAATCCCAAAATTGAGACCGGCCAGGATCCCAATTCGTGTCCCGGATCGAAAAGAAACAATACAAACGGGAAGGGTCGAACCCAGCGTAACCGCTCCCCCCATAGGCGCCCGGTAGAGGGTAAAGGTGGAAATCACCAAACCCACCGCTACCAGGAGCGATGCCTCTATATAAGGCCGGATACGCCTGGGGGTTCTGGAAGACAGATGACTAGAAGTCGTTCCCTTCGACATCGATAGCACTTAGGCTGTAGCGTCCCAGACGATCTTTTTCGGTCAACCGCAAACTGATAAAATCACCTTCGGCAAGAATATCAGTCACAGCATTCAAGCGACCCTTCTTGGATATCTTGGAGATATGTAAAAGCCCATCCCTGCCGGGCATGAACTCACAAAAGGCTCCAAAATCAGTAATGCGAACTACCTTTGATTGGTAGATATCGCCGATCTTGGGCTCAGCTGTCAGGCTTTTGACATAGTCCATGGCATCGGTGCCTGAAGGACCGTCGACAGACAAGACCTTGACGATTCCAGAGCGGCCATCATCTTTCTCATCCACCTCAACCTTGACGCCGTATTTCTCACAAACACCCCGGATAATCTTTCCACCCGGGCCAATCACATCGCCAATCTTTTCTTTGGGGATTTCCAGAATGAGAATACGAGGCGCGAATTCACTAATAACGTCACGCGAACTGGTAAGCGCATCATCCATCTTGGTGAGAATATGCAATCTAGCCTTACGAGCCTGCTCAAGTGCCACCTTCATGATCTCTATGGATACTCCGTCAATCTTAATATCCATTTGCAACGCTGAGATGCCTTCGGTGCTTCCGGCCACCTTGAAGTCCATATCACCGTAGTGATCTTCCGCTCCCTGGATATCCGTTAAAACCGAGTAATCATCTCCATCGGCACAAAGACCCATGGCCACTCCGGCTACCTTGGCCTTGACTGGAACTCCCCCTGCCATCATAGCCAGACAGCAGGAACAAACCGTAGCCATAGAGGAAGAGCCGTTCGATTCCATGATTTCTGAAACCAGACGAATGGTATAGGGGAAATCCTCGCGCTCGGGCAAAATAGCTCGGATAGCCTTACTTGCCAATTCCCCATGTCCAATCTCACGTCGCGAAGTAAATCCGAAACGACCGGCCTCACCTACGGAAAAAGGAGGAAAATTATAATGCAGCATAAACGGAGTTCGATAGCTGTCATGCAGTCCATCCACAAACTGCTCATCGTCTCCGCCCCCTAGGGTCAAAACCCCAAAACTTTGGGTCTCACCCCGTGTGAATAGTGCCGAACCATGCAATCTTGTATATAGATCTACCTCGGCCTGGATAGGTCGCACCTCGTCCAACTCACGGCGGTCAATGCGCTTTTTCTCATGAATCAGCATCTTGCGAATAACCACAGCTTCAATATCATGCAGGTAATCGCCGATTTTCCCTTCTAGTCCAGGCTCCTCGTCAAATTGCTGAACGAATTGCTCCTTGATGGCAGCTTTTAGCTCCTCGGACTTCTTCTCACGCAAAATCTTACTTTCGATATTGAGTGAATCGCGAAAGTCCTGCGCGTACAACGAGTTAAGCTTTTGCATTAACTCTTCATCAACCACGGGGGCCTCATAAATATCTTTCTCTTTGCCAGCCTTCCCAGCTAGATCGGAGATTGCCGCACAGATCGTCTTGATATGGCCATGGGCAAATTCCAAAGCCTCCAGGTAAAGCTCCTCACTTAAAAGATTGGCCTGAGATTCAACCATGGTGATTCCATTTTGAGTCCCGGCTACAATCAAATCCAGGGTGGAGTCCTGCATTTGAGTCGCCGTTGGATTAACGACCAGAGCGCCGTTAACATATCCGACTCGTACCCCACCGATGGGGCCATTGAACGGAGCTGAAGAAACACAAAGGGCCGCCGAAGCCGCGTTAAGGGCCATTACATCCGAGGAGTTTTCCTGATCAAAGGCAAACACCTGGGCAATAATCTGGGTTTCCTTGCGATACTTGTCGGGAAACAAAGGGCGAATGGGACGATCAATGAGTCGACAGGTTAAAATTTCCTTGGTGGAAGGCCTGCCCTCACGTTTAAAAAACCCCCCTGGGACTTTTCCAGCTGAATACATTTTCTCACGGTAATCTACGGTTAGAGGGAAAAAATCAGTCCCCTCGCGCGCCTTAGCCGCTGTACAAACACTTCCAAATACAACGGTTTCTCCCTGCTGAACGATGATCGCCCCGCCGGCTTGACGAGCAATCTTGCCCGTCGAAAATTCCAAACCTAATTCTTCTATCTTTACACTTATTTCGTTAAACACACTACACCTTTACTCTTTCTTCCTCTTATTTGCGCAGTTCTAATCTTTTGAGAACCTGCTGATACCTTTTGAAATCCACTTTCTTTAAATACTTCATCAAGCTCTTACGCTTACCTACGAGGGTCAACAACCCCCTACGAGACTGATGATCATGCTTGTGGAGCTTGAAATGCTCGGTTAAGGTCCGAATACGATGGGTCAATATGGCGACCTGCACCTCGGTGGAACCCGTATCTGACTCGTGCAGACCAAATTCCTTGATTACTGTGGCTTTTTCCTGACTTGAGATCGACATAATTACCCTCACTAAACCAAATGAAAACCTTGCCTAGAAGGCAAAGGCAGGCAGGATACCACAGGCAAGCCGCATTTTTCCAACACTTACGAAAAGGAAGCACAGGAACCAGAGAAGCCATAGGTTACGTGGGGAGGAAAAACAGCAGACAAAGAGAAGGGCTTGCGCTATAATTGGGGCCTTGGGAGTCGGCTTGGGAGCCTACCCCTTTTGTTCCTTATGACTCAAAAACCCAAAGACACGGAATCCGCCCCTGAGGTTCAGCCTTCCGGTGATAGCAAGTCATTACTGCTTTCTCTTTTAGGCGAGGTTGAAAGCAAGAAAAGTACCGGAAAAAAAACGCCTGAGCAGTCTAAAACGATCCGTATTCGGGTTCTTCAAAACGATATGGTGGTCTTTTTAAGCCTCACCCTTTCCTCAACCTGTCGTCCGTTTAGTGAGAAGGAAGTTCTCAAATCTCTGGAAGGACACCGGATCGTCTTTGGCATTGACGGCCAAAAAGTCCGGCGCATGGTCAAGAAAATCAATTCAGACTTTAAAACTTTGAATGATGAAATCGTCGCCCGCGGAAAACAGCCCACTCTCGGCAAAGACGGTACCGTTACCTACCATTTTAGTACCCAGCCAAGTACTCAACTTAAAGTAGATTCCAAAGGTCGTGTAGACCATAAGGAACTGGACATCATCAACAATGTCCACGAGGGCGATCTTCTGGCAGAGAAGTCCCTACCGGTGGCTCATATACCGGGGATGGATGTCTATGGCAAGCCTGTTGTTCCCCCTCCAGTAAAAGGCTCCAGCTTTGTACCCGGCAGAAACGTCTACGTCAGCGAGGACGGGTTGAAGTGCTTTGCCGCCAAAGATGGTCAGGTCTTTTTACAGCGCAAAATGATCCAGGTTTCCCCGGTGTATACCGTTGCCGGGAGCCTTGGCCTCGATACGGGCAATGTCAATTTCAACGGGATGGTGGTTATCCAGGGGGATATTCCCTCAGGATTCAAGGTTAAAGCCCATAAAGATATTCAGGTGGATGGAGCCGTAGAGGGAGCCGAACTCACTGCCGGGGGCAATATCAGTATTCGCGGCGGTTTTGCAGGTCAGGAAAAAGGGGTGGTTCGATGTCGGGGAAATTTTGAAGCCCGCTTTGTGGAGCGAGCGCAGATTACCTGTCACGGGGACATCCGCGTGGAAACCTCAATCGTAAATTCTAAAATCACCTGTTTTTCCAAATTAAATCTTAAGCAGGGAAACCTGCTTGGCGGAGCCATCATTGCTGTGGGAGGACTTGAATGTCGGGAAGTAGGCTCAAAAATGGGAGTCCCCACCGAAATTACGATTGGTGACAAGCCCATCATTCGGGATCGATTGCGCGATATCAATCTCAAAATTCAGGAGCGTAAAAAGACCCTGGAAAAACTGCGAGCTATTCAGGCCATGGCCCCCAATCAGCTTGAGGAACTTCTGGAGTCCATGCCTCAAAAATCCCGTGAGGACTTCCTGGCATTGACAGAAAGACAGGGAGAGATCGAAGACGAGGTTCGAGGCTTTGAGGAAACCCGTGAAAAACTTGAAGTTCTTTTACAAGTCCAAACTCACGGAAAGCTGGCGGTTCAGGGGAAAGTATTTCCCAATACTACGATTGTGATCGGACACTCTATTCTTAAGGTGCAAACGGCGATTTCACATTCGTCTTTTGTTGAAGATCCATTTGACAAGCGAGTGCGCATCCACTCCCTCTAGGGCCAAGAGCCATGGGTGCCCGTGAAGCTTCCACAATATTTAGAAATCCCTCCCAGGATCTATGCATCACAGTCACTGAAAACGGCTTAAGGGCTTGCCTGAGCCTGACTCCCGGGAAAACTCATCGAATGATCGAGGTCCGTGAAGTCTACGACCTTTTGCACGAAGCCCATATCAATCATGGAGTGAAGAATAAAATTATTGGGGAACTCGTAGCGCGCGTGAACCGCAACCCCAAACCCCTGAGAGACAAAACCATAGCCTTCGGAACTGCCTGCATCCCTGGTGAAGACGCGCGTATTGACTATTTCTTTAAAACCTCGCGCGAAATTGACCTCACCCAAGATGAAAAAGGTAATATCGACTTCAAGGAACTGGGAATTGTGACTAATGTCACTAAAGGCCAGGTGCTGGCACGCATCATCCCCTGTGTAGAGCCCCAGCCAGGTACCAATATTTTTGGAAAGCCAATCCTGCCAAAGACGGTCAAAGATATTTCCATTCAATGCGGTCACCACGTAACCCTGAGCGAAGACAGGCAGGAGTGTTACGCCAAATACGATGGTCAAGTATTCCTAAAAGGGATTCACATTACGGTGGAACCCCTCTTTGAAATCAAATCGGACGTAGATCTCAATACCGGCAATATTGATTTTAACGGTTCAATCCTGGTCCATGGAAATGTACTCGCGGGCTTTGAACTCAAGGCTCGCGGCAGTATTACAATCAATGGACTCGTGGAAGGTGCCACTTTAATTTCACAGGGTAATATCTATATAGGTAAGGGGGTCAAGGGTTCGGACAAGGGAGTTTTGGAGTGTGAAGGTGACTTGAACGCCGGCTTCATTGAGTCTGCCAAAGTCCACTGCGCGGGAAACCTAACCGTGGAGACCTCCGTAGTGAATTCTGAAGTTACCACCTATGGAAGATTAAGAATCTTAAAAGGAAAGGGGCTAATTGTGGGCGGCTCCGTCCTGGCTGTGAAAGGCGTCACCTGTTTTGAGCTGGGGTCACGCATTGGCGTGAAAACTGAAATCACGGTTGGCAATAAGCCCATTCTGAGAGAGAAACTTGAGGGAATCACCAAAGAAATCCGTCCACTTAAATTTGACCTACGCCAGATCTACAAAGCCATGGAACAATATCAGCGTCTATTTCAGAATCTCGATGCTGTTGAAGAGGAAAAGAAAAAAACTGAAGCCAGGATGAAGAAGATCGGGTACTTAAAGGAATTATGCAAGACAAATCTTTCCCGGGCATCCGGGGTATATCAAGTACTTAAGGAATTTGAAACACTTTCTGA
>CAZRLV010000234.1:0-6004 GCA_964600955.1 uncultured bacterium | reverse complement strand
TGGTGTGGGGGGGAAAGCCCGCAAGGGCTTACCTATCCCGATTCAAAAGGTCGAAGAAATCTTCATCTTCATTCTGAATCCTGACTTCTGTCTCCTGGATTCTTGATTGTTTCCTCCCCAACTTCCGGCAACGGTTGATTTTTTCTCAGGTATAGGCCGCCTGCGGGTGCGGGGGTGATGGAGGGTTTGGCCCCTCCATAGGCTTTAGAGCCTCTGAGCAAGCTTTTTAGATCCTCTTGGCTGATTTTCTTAAACTGGCAAGCCAAAGCATACGCCACCATATTTCTAATCATGTACCAGAGAAAACCACTCCCCACACATTTGATCGTCCAGGCTCCACCATGGCTTTCAAGCCATAGTTTTTGAATCCTGCGTTGCGTGTCTATGCCGGGGCGGCGCGGGTCTTTGCGTGAAAGAAGTTCAAAATCGTGATTTCCTACAAAGAGCTTTAGAATATCAGAAAAAGAATCTCTAGAGCCAGAGCTCTGGTTCAAACACCAATGGTAAGGACTTAAAAAGGGTTGGGGGCTTTCCCAGAGAATCTGGTACCAGTACTCTTTTTCATGCGGCCATTTACGAATGTCGAAGCTTTGGGGAACTTCATGGGTCCAATTCAGTTGCACCCCCTCAAGTTTTGGATTGAGAACGCAGGCTAGTTTTTCTGCTGGAATAGGGGTTTGAACCTCGAATTCTACGCGTTGGTCATAGGCGTGAACGCCCTTGTCTGTGCGCGAGTTATAGCGAATTTTTGTGGATTGCCCCAAGACCGTTGCGAGAATGTTTTCAAGTTCTGACTGGACGGTAGAAGCTCCGGGCTGACTCACCATTCCCTGAAAACGGGAGCCATCATAGGCAATAGATGCATAAATTTTCATCCGGCGGGATTGAAAATCATAGAATAGAGATTAATGGGATCGGCTTTGCCTTTTATTTTACGCGAGTCTCTCAGCTCAAATTTCAAATCTTTATTGTTTGTTGTCTGGACCGTGTCTTCAGTGCAGTAGACTTCACCGGATTGGGCGTTACTTTCCACTCTGGAGGCTACGTTGACGGCATCCCCAAAAATATCATTGTCTTTGATGATAACAGGCCCCGTATTGAGTCCAATGCGAATATTCCACGGCGGCTTGTCATTGTCCTCGCGCTTCTTATTGTTACGATGCATGGCCTGCTGGATCTGAACTCCTGCAACAAGTGCGGAATCCGCTGAATCAAAGCGGGCCATAAAAGCGTCCCCGATCTTCTTGATGACAGTGCCTTCATGCTTCTCAATAATGGGGGGCAAAATTTCATCGCTCTCCTGAAGAATGGCCATGGTTTCCACGATGCTTTGGCTTTCCGTCATTTTTGTGTAGCCCTCAATGTCTGTAAACATGATAGTGAGAACCTTTTCATATTTCTTCATGATGGTTGAATCCGCACTCGAATCGCCTTTTTTGCGTATGGTTAAAAGTTGCTCAAGGCTCATATTTTTTTGACCTTCAGAACTGTCCTGGCTAAAGCCTGCCTCCCCCTGGATCTTTCTTTGCTGTGAAACGGCGATAGGCTCATTCGGGTATTGCTCAAGGACACTGTCATAGATGGCGTAGAGCTCATTGAGCCGCTCTTTGAGTTGGTAAATGGTAAAGAGCATGTCATGTACTTTTTGATTGTCATAATCAAGATTTAAGAGGGTTTCAAGATGATCAAGAGCGTCATCAAAATGTCCCGTGGACAATTTTGCCTCGGCCAACATGAGGACAGGTGCCGGATTTTCAGGCTCTTCACGGGCACAAACTTCGTAGAACTCTTCAGCAACTTCATCCATATCTTCGTACTTCATTAGAACAGAGAGTCCGTATTCGCGAATTTCGGCGTTTCCAGCCTCTGTGGAGCAGATTTTACAGAGAGCGTGAATGGTTTTGCGATCACTGATTTTATGTCGCATGATCAAATTGGCGATAAATTTTAATAGATTGGTGTCCTCTGAATCCTCAACCCGGGGCAGAAGATAAGGAAGATCCTGGATGCGGGCATCTTTGGGATGTTCCGAGAAATAGTTTGCCAAAATCGATCCGATTTCCGGGTCTTTACGAAAACGTGAGGCATAGCGGCGCAAAATGGGAAGGGCTTTGTCCTTGTCTTCTAAAAAGAGCCAGGCTTGCCCAAGTACTAGCTCGCCTCGTTCAAGGTCTTTGGTAATCAGTTGAGACGTTGTGGGGTCTTCCAGCAGTCTCTGAAGCTTCCAGTTTTTACCCGATTTTAAATAAGACTCAATGGTTTTCAGGCATTTTCTAGACTGCTTGAGACGGTCCTGAGCCGAGGCCGCAGAAGGAGTATTTAGCGGTTTTTCTCGCGATAAAAAATCTTTAAGGCTCCATAGTATAAGCAGTCCTGCCAGAATATAGAGGAGGTATAAGCGTCGAACCAGGGAGCCCTGCCAGAGCATATCCAGATGGCTGTATTCCACAGCAAAAATTCGGTCACCATCCTCAAGCTCCAGGCAATAATTTCCAGACTCCTCATCGATGATAACGGGGATTTCCTCTCCGTCCTTTTCGATCAAATAACCGGATTCGTTCTCGGTGAGATAGACCGAATAGCTCTGGCCTTCTAGAGGGATTCGCGGCCCCTGAAGCTCCTGTCCATTTTCAAGAAGGATTTTATAGGCTGCAATCAATTCCTGGAACTTATCCGTGGATTCTTCAGACTGCGCAAGGATGGACCGCCCTAGATAGAGATAGGAGTCCACGAGAAAGACTCCGCCAAGGCAGATGAAAAGAACTAAAACACGAAAAACGAGCTTTCCCATTTAGGCCGATATTATAGCAGAAGGATGAACTACAGGCATTGCTTTGACTTTGGAGTTATAATAGCGGCATGGGAATTTCAGATCGAATAACGCGGATCGCGCGTTCGTATTTGCGTTCAACTCAAGAGAAGGTGGGCGAGGAGTGGGACGAACTATCCCAAAAATTTTCCGATGGCGAGCTTGGGGAAGATCTTTTGAACAAGCTAAAAAGCTTCCGCCAGAAGAAACCTGAGGGTGAAGATCTGAGCGATGAGGAGATTTTGCAAATTCTTGAAGAGGATGAAGACCCGATTGTTCAGGGGGGGCAAGAACGAACCCGTGTGCGCTCAAGAAGTAGAAAACAGGAAAAGGCTCTTCATGATGCCTATAAAAAATTGGGTCTGAAGAGTTCTGCGTCTATGGATGCGGTGGAGAAGGCCTTCAAAAAGGAAATGTTGAAATTCCATCCGGACCGCTTTGCCAATGAACCCGAAAAACTCGAGTCGGCCACTAAGGTCTCTCAAATTCTCTCCGAAGCTTACAACCTTATTAAGGCAGAACAAGGTTAAACCAAGTCCTTATGGCCACAAGCTTTCGATATAAGTGAGAACCTTTTCATATTTCTTCATGATGGTTGAATCCGCACTCGAATCGCCTTTTTTGCGTATGGTTAAAAGTTGCTCAAGGCTCATATTTTTTTGACCTTCAGAACTGTCCTGGCTAAAGCCTGCCTCCCCCTGGATCTTTCTTTGCTGTGAAACGGCGATAGGCTCATTCGGGTATTGCTCAAGGACACTGTCATAGATGGCGTAGAGCTCATTGAGCCGCTCTTTGAGTTGGTAAATGGTAAAGAGCATGTCATGTACTTTTTGATTGTCATAATCAAGATTTAAGAGGGTTTCAAGATGATCAAGAGCGTCATCAAAATGTCCCGTGGACAATTTTGCCTCGGCCAACATGAGGACAGGTGCCGGATTTTCAGGCTCTTCACGGGCACAAACTTCGTAGAACTCTTCAGCAACTTCATCCATATCTTCGTACTTCATTAGAACAGAGAGTCCGTATTCGCGAATTTCGGCGTTTCCAGCCTCTGTGGAGCAGATTTTACAGAGAGCGTGAATGGTTTTGCGATCACTGATTTTATGTCGCATGATCAAATTGGCGATAAATTTTAATAGATTGGTGTCCTCTGAATCCTCAACCCGGGGCAGAAGATAAGGAAGATCCTGGATGCGGGCATCTTTGGGATGTTCCGAGAAATAGTTTGCCAAAATCGATCCGATTTCCGGGTCTTTACGAAAACGTGAGGCATAGCGGCGCAAAATGGGAAGGGCTTTGTCCTTGTCTTCTAAAAAGAGCCAGGCTTGCCCAAGTACTAGCTCGCCTCGTTCAAGGTCTTTGGTAATCAGTTGAGACGTTGTGGGGTCTTCCAGCAGTCTCTGAAGCTTCCAGTTTTTACCCGATTTTAAATAAGACTCAATGGTTTTCAGGCATTTTCTAGACTGCTTGAGACGGTCCTGAGCCGAGGCCGCAGAAGGAGTATTTAGCGGTTTTTCTCGCGATAAAAAATCTTTAAGGCTCCATAGTATAAGCAGTCCTGCCAGAATATAGAGGAGGTATAAGCGTCGAACCAGGGAGCCCTGCCAGAGCATATCCAGATGGCTGTATTCCACAGCAAAAATTCGGTCACCATCCTCAAGCTCCAGGCAATAATTTCCAGACTCCTCATCGATGATAACGGGGATTTCCTCTCCGTCCTTTTCGATCAAATAACCGGATTCGTTCTCGGTGAGATAGACCGAATAGCTCTGGCCTTCTAGAGGGATTCGCGGCCCCTGAAGCTCCTGTCCATTTTCAAGAAGGATTTTATAGGCTGCAATCAATTCCTGGAACTTATCCGTGGATTCTTCAGACTGCGCAAGGATGGACCGCCCTAGATAGAGATAGGAGTCCACGAGAAAGACTCCGCCAAGGCAGATGAAAAGAACTAAAACACGAAAAACGAGCTTTCCCATTTAGGCCGATATTATAGCAGAAGGATGAACTACAGGCATTGCTTTGACTTTGGAGTTATAATAGCGGCATGGGAATTTCAGATCGAATAACGCGGATCGCGCGTTCGTATTTGCGTTCAACTCAAGAGAAGGTGGGCGAGGAGTGGGACGAACTATCCCAAAAATTTTCCGATGGCGAGCTTGGGGAAGATCTTTTGAACAAGCTAAAAAGCTTCCGCCAGAAGAAACCTGAGGGTGAAGATCTGAGCGATGAGGAGATTTTGCAAATTCTTGAAGAGGATGAAGACCCGATTGTTCAGGGGGGGCAAGAACGAACCCGTGTGCGCTCAAGAAGTAGAAAACAGGAAAAGGCTCTTCATGATGCCTATAAAAAATTGGGTCTGAAGAGTTCTGCGTCTATGGATGCGGTGGAGAAGGCCTTCAAAAAGGAAATGTTGAAATTCCATCCGGACCGCTTTGCCAATGAACCCGAAAAACTCGAGTCGGCCACTAAGGTCTCTCAAATTCTCTCCGAAGCTTACAACCTTATTAAGGCAGAACAAGGTTAAACCAAGTCCTTATGGCCACAAGCTTTCGATATAAGGTCAGGGATCGCGCCGGTAGACTGACCACGGGAACCGTAGTGGCTGAAAACAAGGATGCCCTGCGCGAGAACCTTGTTGCCTTGAGTTTTGAGATAATCTCAATTCATCAATTGAATTTTTTTGAGGTCAAACTTCTTGATCTCAAGCACAAAATCTTTAGGGTTCCCACCAAAGACATTATCCTTTTTTTCCGTCAATTTAACGCGACATTGAAGGCCGGGATTCCCATTCCAATTATTTTGGAAAGTATAGCCAAAGCCCAAAAGAACAAACTTTTTAAAGACACCTTAAACGATATTGGGAATCGTATTAAGAAGGGCGAAGGACTCTCTCAGGCTTTTGGTAGTCATACGCGCATCTTTCAGCCTCTTCTTGTGGCGGTCATTCGAGCCGGAGAGGTCGGTGGTTTTTTGGAGCGCGTGATTGAGCGCTATACCACGACCTTGGAGAAGGAAACCGATCTGCGAAAAAAGGTCTGGGGAGCACTGAGCTACCCTCTTATCGTACTTTTTATCGCCTTTGTCGTTATTGCGGGGCTGTTTTTTACGGTTGTTCCCAAAATTAAGGTCATGTTTCGTGCGCGTAATATGGATCTGCCTACAGTGACCGAAGTCCTTTTTCTCGTCTCAGACTTT
>CAZRLV010000233.1:0-6082 GCA_964600955.1 uncultured bacterium | reverse complement strand
AGGACCTCCGAGGTCTTGATACTCCCCGCGTGATGCTCGATCGGATACGGTAACAATCCCTATTCTAATGTCCTGATCCATTTTTACTCCTGACCAAAATGATGAATTCCTGCGAGATTATAGCAGGAGAGGCTTGATTATCTTAGAATATTATTGAGGGTGCACAAGTCTGGGTGCGGCGTTCAATTGAGGGGAGTTGAAAAGGTTGACAGAATATCAAGCTCAGAACAAATCTTGTTAGGTCGGGTTTAAATTTGAGTCTAAAAAGACGATACCGATTCTGGGTAAGAGGAGGTATTCGTGCCTGAAGAGGTAGAGGAACTTGAGAATCTTCCGCAAAGGAAGAAGGTTTCTGTCGTTGTCATTGTTTTGCTGATCCTGGTGATTATTCAGATCTCCCTGATCATCACAATGTACATGGCTTGGGCTGTCTCAAAGTCGGTTGCCACACGCGAGAAAGCTGCCCAGGGGGTTGTTCTTGAAGAGGAAAAGCGAACCGCTACAACGGTGCTTCTTGCGGGTGATAATAAGGATAAAAGCTTTAATGCATATATTGCCCGGGGTGAGGATCAAGCCAGTTTGGCGGTACAGATTCGATTGAGCCTGGGGATATCGAATCAGGCTTTGGCTAAAATTCTTGAAGTCAATCCTCATCCGATTCAGGATCGAATGCTGGCTTATTTCTCGCAGAAAACGAAGCGTGACATCATTTATTCGTTTCAGAGAAAAATTCTGGGAGAGGAACTGAAGGAAATTGCTAATGCGATTCTGGAAAAGGATTTGGGAATCGAGGAATTAGGGGGAAGGGTCACGAAAGTTCATGTTACTAAATTGATCTTTATCACGCTCTAGCCGAGGAGAATTCTGTGGCTGATGATCAATTATTATCTCAGAGCGATATTGATTCCCTGCTCTCTTCTTTGGGATCCGAAGGTGGTCTGGAAGGGGGTGGGGAGACCGCGCTTGCGTCGGGAACGCGCTATAAGATCAAAATGTATGATTTTAAGCGCCAAACCCGCTTTGCCAAGGACCAATTACGGACTCTCCAGCATATTCACGAAAACCTTACTCGTCAGATCACTACTTTTTTCTCCACGTCTTTGCGTTATATGGTTTCGATGCGTATTGCGTCCCAGGATCAGATCACTTACGAGGAATATATTCGATCCGTAGATAACCCGTCCCTGCTCTGTATCTTTAATCTAGGAACCCTTGAGGGCAAGGCTATTTTTGAGATGAACCTTGAAGTTTGTTTTGCAATTTTGGATCGTTTACTAGGGGGCACCGGGGATAGTAAACAAGAAAAGCGCAAGCTCACTGATATTGAAGAAGCCGTCATGAGCAAAATCATGCAGCGTGTTCTTCAGGAGCTAAATGATGCCTGGGCAACGGTTGTGCCTCTTGAACCTCAGTTTTCCCAATTTGAGTCCAATCCAAGCTTTACCTCCATTGTTCCTCCCAATGACATGGTCCTTCTGATCACCTTTGAGCTCAATATCAATAATGTGGAAGGCATCATGAATCTCTGCATTCCATATTTCTCTCTGGAGCCTGTGGCTGGAAAGCTCAGTGCTAGCCAGTATTATGACGCCATTCATCGTTCAGAAAATCTGGAAGAAACCATGGAGATGATTGACGAGGGTGTTCGCACCATGGAAACCATGTTGCAGGTGCAACTTGGGGGTTCCGAATTGACCTATGCCGAGCTGCTCAGCATCCAGCCGGGTGATGTGATAAAACTTCGTTCAAAACCCAATGAAGAACTCAAGGTACTTGTGGGTGGCGAGCCAAAATTTGATGCCCTTCCGGGAGTTTCCGGAAAAAACGTAGCTATAACCATCACACAAGTGCATGGGGGGAAGGAAGCCGAAAATGAGTGACGATCAGAGCATGCTCTCCCAGGATGAGATTGACGCCCTTCTTCAGGGTGATTTTGGATTAGATGACCTTGAGGAGGACCAGGAGCCAGAAGCCGCTTCAGGTGTTTTTACGCCTGAGCAGACGCGTCTGTTGCTTGAGATTTCGGATGCAATTCTCGTGCGTGAAATTGGGGTTTTTAACGATTTTATCAATCGCGAAGTTGTTCTCGCGGGCTCAAAGCAGCCCGAGGTTTTATCTGGCGATAACCTTAAGGAAGATCTCCTCAGTACAGAACATGTACTGATTACCACAGATTTTGATGCTGGAAAATCCGGGATAGTCATTACAGGTCTTTCGGGGGCCATCTTAACCTCATTAATGACGGATGGGGAATGGAATGGAGACCCTGATTTTGAGTTCGATGAATTCAAGCTCTCCGCTCTCCAGGATTGCTTCACGGGCCTGATGGGGAAGGTGGTTCCGGCTCTTAAATCCGTAATCAGCAAGGACTATGTTTCCTCGCCGCCACAAGCCATCGTACTGAGTGGAAAAGAGTTTCCTCCTGAAGCCTCACTATTGAGGGAAGCTAATCTGGTTCAAGTGACTTATGACCTAAGCATCGGAGATGAGCCGCCTTCCCAGTTTCGATATCTGATGTCTGAAGAATTAGCCAAAGCCTATATTCTGGCCAAAGACCCAAGTGCTTCTTTTGCAGATGCTGCAGCCGCGCCTGAACCCGCAGGCGAAGTTCCTGCGGCGACTCCAGAACCAGCGCCAGCCATGACCTCTCCAGATGCGGCTGCCATGGCTGAACCTGATCCTATGGCAATGGGTGGCATGGATCAGCAGGCCATGATGCAACAGCAAGTGATGCAGCAACAGCAGATGGCTCAAATGCCCCCGGGGGGAGGGCCTCAGCCGACGCAACCCATGCAGCCTGGAGCTGTTCCAGGGGCTATGCCTGGGATGATGCAGCCCCAGGGTCAACAAATGGGCTTTAGTCCCTGGCAATTTCCCCCCATTGCTCCGGGTGCGGCGGGAGTCGCTGCCGGAAATATGGATCTTCTCAAGGATGTGTCCCTACAGATTACCGTTGAGTTAGGCCGTGCCACCATGCCGATTGGCCAGGTCTTGGAACTGCTTAACGGCTCGATTGTAGAGTTGAATAAACAGGCTGGAGAAGCGGTTGAGCTGTATGTTCAAGGTAAATTGATTGCGCGTGGAGAAGTGGTCATCATCGATGAAAACTTCGGAGTGCGCATCACCTCCATAGTTTCCCAACAGGAAAGAATGCAGTCTGTCCAAGGCGCTTAGACCCACATCAAACAAAAACATGAAGGATTAGAGGCTTTATGTTAGTCTTGGTTCGTGGAATGGCTTGAAAACACTGATAACTATATTCGCATCGTTTTAGGGCTGGTCGGTGCGATTTCGCTTTTTTTTCTGGTGGCCAATTTTCTCAAGAAACTCCCTCAGAGTCTGACCACAGGTCAAGGACAGCTTTTTTCTATTTTAATGAAGCAACCTCTGGGGAATAAGCGCTCCCTTTGTCTGATTCGTTGTATGGGCAAATGCTACCTTTTCTATGAAGGGGTTGAGGGTTTGCAGCTTATCGATCGCTTTGAGAAGGGTGAAGCAGAAGACTATCTCAAACAAAAACAAACAAAGAACGACAAAAATATGCAAATTTGAGCAATTTATGTTAATCTTTGCTTTCCTACTGGCCGATGGTTCGGGTAGGAGGTCAAAAAATGATCCAGACTCTGACTAGAAATAAACATCTCAGCATGTTGGTGAAATCTGCGGATCATGCCGCTTTTCGCCACAGCCTGCTAACGAATAATATCGCCAATGTGAACACGCCGTTTTACAAACGACGTGACACAGCCCCATTTGAAAAGATCATGCGCGAGGCTTTTGATAAAACCAGTTTTAAGGCAAAGTTAAACAACCCTCGCCATATCAATTTTGGCAGACAAGATCTTGAGGATATTCACCCAGAACCGATTATTCAGGACATGACCCGCTATCGAAATGACCGCTCCAGTGTGGATGTGGACGTGGAAATGGCGGAAATTACCAAGAACGGCCTGCGCTATCAGGTCTACCTAAATCGCATGTCAGGATATTTTTCAGGATTCAAGGAGCTATTGAGTCGTGAATAGGGGGCTTAAATGAATGTATTTCGATCTTTTGATATAGCCGCTTCAGGTCTCACATCTGAGCGACTGAGGATGGACTTAATCTCCAGTAATATTGCCAATATTAATACAACCAAAACAGCGGATGGCGGCCCTTATCGTCGACAATTGCCCGTTTTTGAGGCTGTGTTTGATAATGCCATCTCAGATATTGAGAAGAATAATGCAGGCGAAGAATTCCACGGAAAAGGGGTTCGCGTGCGAGAAATTATTGAGGATCAGGGTCCTCTTAAGCGTGTTTATGATCCTAATCATCCGCATGCGGACAAAGAAGGCTATGTAAATTTTCCCAATGTCAATGTGGTTAAAGAAATGGTGGACATGATCACAGCGTCACGTGCCTATGAGGCCAACGTGACGGTGCTAACGACCTCACGTCAGATGTTTAACTCAGCCCTTGAGATAGGTAAGGGTTAGAACTTAAAGTAAGCTAGGGGGGAACTCATGGAAATGGATTTTATTAAGATCAATGATCGTATTGTTCAATCGACTATGAAGCGGCCCATTCCTCCCAAAATGAATAATCTTGATAAAGCCTCCGGTTCCTTTGTCAGCTATCTTGAAAATAGCATCAATCAGGTGGCAGATCTTCAGAAAGAATCTAAGGAGATGACTCAGGGATTTCTGATGGGAAAGGTTGAAAATCTACACGATGTGACCATTGCCTCAGAGCGGGCGGGTCTGGCCATGAAGACTTTAAATACCTTGAGAAAAAAGATCCTGGAAGTCTATAAAGATGTCTCATCGACACGGCTCTAGGTCTAAAACGTGGATTCTTAAGGCATCGTGAACGATTTACTGGCGAATATCAAAGGATTCTGGGATAAGCTTTCCCGAACCCAGCAGATCAGTTTTGCGGCGGGCTCTCTGGCCGTTATTGTTATGGCCGGAGTCTTGGCCGCACTTTTTACAAGCGAGGACTATGTTCCTCTTTTTGACTATATTAAGGACCGACGCGAAGCTCTTTCTGTGCAAAATCACCTCAAGGAAGCGGGCTTTAAGGTCCAAGTTTCGGAGGGCGGGCATGTAATCGCTGTATTAAGCGATAAGCGAGAGGCCGCGCATCTGGCATTGGCTGAGGCCAATAGCTTACCCGACGCCATACCCTCTTATGCTGAAATCATGGATGCTACTTCTTCCTTCGGTTTGACCGAAAAGGAATTGGATGTGCGTATCAATCGAGCCAAAGAAGGTAGCCTGGCCAAGACGATCATGCAGTATCGCAATATTATGCGAGCCGATGTGACCATTGAGCGAGCTCGTGATTCCTTGTTTTCAGAAGACCAGAAGGAAACTAGCATCTCCGTGATTGTGACTATGAAGGATGCCCTGCAAACGATGGGGGCTTCCCAGGTGCGTACGATTTTATCCCTGGTAAAGCACTCTGTTCTGGGGGTCAGTGAAAAAAATATTCATATTTCTGACGATGAGGGCGTGGACTTGGCGGCTCTCCTGAAAAACAAATCCGCTGAGCTTTCACACCATGAAATGGCCTTGCGCAAGGAAAAAGAGTTGCAGCGCAAGGCGACCCAGACTCTGGCAGAAATTTATGGTGAGGACAATATCACGGTTCAAATTGCCGTAGAGCTTAATTTTGACGCCAAAGAGGTTGAGTCCAAGGAGCTTGCCCCTCCTGTAAAGGGTGAGGACTCCGGTGTGGCGATTTCCGAAGAAAAAAAGGAAATGTCGCGCCTGCATGCTTGGTTTTCTAAAAAGCAAAAAGAAAATAAAATGAAATTTGTTACATATTACAAGGGTTCTTATTCGAGTAGCGGACCATCACCAATTTCAAATTTGTGGCTGAATGAAAAAGGTGAAAAGGTTGAAATTACCACAGTGAGTAAAACGCTGGACCACGGATGTAACTTTGATGATTTTGAATATAAAGGCATTGTTACCGAATGGGTGTCTAGCATTTATACCTATACTTAATCAGATGTTGATAGAGTTGCTATCATAGACAATAGATTCCAATCCATTTTGATTTGAAAACCAATGGTCTAGCCTAAGATTATTTTTCT
>CAZRLV010000232.1:0-6096 GCA_964600955.1 uncultured bacterium | reverse complement strand
TTCTGCTTCCACCTCCCCGCTCTTTTCTTATTCTATAGTTCTCTATTATCGTCATCCTACGGCTTGACCGGGGGATCCATCTTGTAGCTTTCTTTTTTTCTCTTCATATTCTATAGTTCTTTAGTTCCGATAGTTCTCTAGTACCTTCCCCTATCCTTATTTAATCATGCTTCCCAATGGTTTTGAGAAATTGATTCGGACTCAGTTGGATGAAGCTGAGTGGTTTGACTTTCAAGCCAGTCTGAATCTGGAGCCCGTGCGGGGGGCTTTGCGGGTTTCTGGGAAGTCGCTGGGTCCTTGCCCTTTGGGTGAGGAGATTCCCGGGATGGAGAGCGCTTGGTATTTAGAGCCGGGATTCAAGCCTGGATTGGACCCAGGCTGGCATACAGGAGCCTATTACTCTCAGGAGCCCTCGGCGATGTTTCCCGTGGAGAGATTTATTCAAACCCAGGTCGGGTCAGAAAAATATGACTTAATTCTGGACCTTTGCGCGGCACCTGGAGGCAAGGCCATTCAGCTTGCAAAACTTCTCAAACCTCATGGCTGTTTATTAGCAAACGAGGTTGTAGGAAAGCGGTGTTCAATTTTGCGCCAAAACCTCATCAGGGCAGGGATATCCCAGGCGGCTATCAGTTCCCTGGAGCCTGAGGTTTTGGCTTCTCGTCATTTTGAGACCTTTCAAATTGTACTTGTCGATGCTCCCTGCTCGGGTGAAGGATTGTTTCGTAGAAAGCCAGAATCAAAAAACCATTGGTCATTAGAGGGAGTGGGCTCATGTGCAAAGCGCCAACAGAGAATTTTAAAATCGGCCTGGAAGACACTAAGCCCTGGCGGAACTTTAATTTACTCTACCTGTACTTTTAATCATCTGGAAAATGCGGCCGTGCTTGAGAAGTTTTTAACTACAATGGGGGGCTCACTTCTGGAATCTAGGACGCTCTGGCCGCATCATTTTCAGGGAGAAGGTCAATTTTACGCCTATATTAAAAAGCCTGGAGATCTAAGTTTTGCCCGTAGATTCAAATCCAAAACCCGCCCTCCCAAAATCCTGAAATCTTTTCTTGGCGAAGCCTTGGAGAAAATTTTGCAAGATGGAGAGATTTCCAGGCAGAATCATGCCTATCGTTGGGAGCCAGGAGCCCTGAAGAGGCTTGCAGACCTTCCACTTTTGGCCCGTGGACTGTCATTGGGTCGACTCTTAGGCAGAGGAGAGAAAAAATTCATGCCGGCGCATGACCTGGCTATGGTCTTAAAATCCGGTGTACCTGTGAACGAAATGAAACTTTCAAAACCAGAGGCTCTTGACTATCTTCGAGGGCTTGACTTGGGCCGCTATGAGGGACAGGGATGGGTTTTGATGACTTATGAGGGCCAGGGTTTGGGGTGGGCTAAGGTGGGGGACGATAGCGTGGTCCGCAATCGATTTCCAAAAGACTGGCGTATTCAGGCTTGAATTGTAGAAATTCTAGGATATACTACGCGCCAAAACTTTTTTGGATCTTGAGGAGAGCCTAGATGGAACGTCAGGATGAGAGCCAATTTACGACCAGTCTGAGAACCCATGAGATTGGGGGCATAGGGGGGGAGCTTGTAGGTAGATCCGTTTCCCTTTGCGGTTGGGTTGAAACCATTCGAGATCATGGGGGAGTTCTTTTTTTCCATCTCCGTGATGACAGCGGTCGTGTTAAGGTTATAATCGATCCAGCCCGTTTGGACCCAAAAAGCTGGGAGCTGGCACAAGCGGTTCATGTCGAGTATTGCGTAAGGATTCAGGGCTCTGTTTTGCAGCGTCCTGAGGGCAAAGATCGAACCTGGCTGGACACCAAAGATATTGAGGTGGATGCGCATAATCTAGAGGTCTTGTCAAAATGTCTCCCACCGCCCTTTCGCCCCCAGGACAGTGGGACTGTGGGCGAAGAGCAAAGAATGTCCCATCGCTTTCTTGATTTACGCTCAGACCGACTCCAACATAATCTGCGCCTACGTTCCCAGGTGCTGCATGCCTTGAGAAACCAATTGAATCAGGCTGGTTTTGTGGATGTGGAAACCCCGATTTTAACTCGGGCCACTCCCGAAGGAGCCAGAGATTTTTTAGTTCCCAGCCGCTTGCATGCCGGGGAGTTTTTCGCCCTACCGCAATCCCCCCAGATTATGAAGCAGGTTTTGATGATTGGCGGAATGGATCGCTACTACCAGATAGCACGTTGCTTTCGCGACGAGGATCAGCGCACCAATCGTCAGCCAGAATTTACACAACTAGACCTTGAGATGTCCTTTGTTCAGGAAGAGGATGTCATGGCCCTTGTTGAACGGGTTATGATTGACGCTCTCTGGGAGATCGGCTGTGAGGTACAGGGGCCGTTTACCAGGCTCAGTTACCACACCGCCCTCGATGTTTACGGCTCTGATTCTCCAGACTTGAGCTTTGATGTACCCATCCATGATCTGACAGAGATCTTCAAGGGCTCTGATTTTCGTGTTTTTCGCTCTATTATCGATAAAGGCGGGGTTGTGCGGGCCCTGGTGGTTCCAGCCTCCTGTTCTGCCAGTCGCACGGATATTGAGGCGGTTCGTTCCTATGTTGCCTCTTTAGGGGTGCCGGAGCCGGCCTGGGGTCATCTCAGATCCGGGAGTTTTGAGAGCACCATAGCCAAGTATTGGAGCGAGCAGGAATGTCAGGATGTTGCCATGCGCCTGCAAGGCCAGGAACAAGACCTTGTTTTCTTTATGGCTGGCCCCGGAACCCGAGCGTTTAAGCATGTTTTGGGTCATTTGCGCCTTTTCATCCGAGATCGATTTGATCTTTCTGATAAAACCGATAAACAATATTTTGCCTGGGTGCATGATTTCCCGCTTTTTGAAGAAGATGCGCAAAACGGTTCATTGAGCCCGGCGCATCACCCCTTTACCATGCCCAGAGACCCGCAAGAACTCTATACCACCAGGGCGGAGGATTTGGCGAACTTGCGCTCTAGCGCCTATGATTTGGTGCTCAATGGTCAGGAACTTGGCAGTGGTTCTATCCGGATTCATGACCGCAACCTTCAGGAGCGAATTTTTCAGCTCCTGGGACTGGAAGACGATTTTATTTTGGATCAGTTCGGCCACCTTCTGCAAGCCCTTGACTATGGGCCCCCGCCCCACGGGGGCATTGCTCTGGGTATTGACAGGCTACTGGCCATATTAACCAACTCCCCCTCCATTCGGGATGTGATTGCCTTCCCCAAAAATAAATCCGCCAGATGCCCCTTTACAGCAGCTCCCGGCGCGGTAGATTTAGACCAGCTCAGAGAGGTTCATATTCTCTCGATGATTAAGGAATGAATAGGGATCAGAGGGAGAAGGAACTAGAAGAACTATCGGAACTAGAGAATAAAAGAAGAGTGGGAAGACAGAAGCAGAAGGGTAACTATTTTTTTCTTGTCCCCATTCCGATGATTCTGTAGTTCCGATAGTTCTATAGTTCTTGATTTTCTTCTTAGAATTCGTGATTTAGGCCGAATCCGTAGAGTTTTTCGCGTGAGTGGACCTCGATGGTGGACCCATTGGCGTTTACGAAATCCAGATGACCGCCGCCGTCTTCGAAAAAGAAATCAAGGTTTGTCGTGTCAGTTAATGAATACTCGACTCCAAAACGGGTTGTGAAATGATCTGTGGAAGCCTTTTTCTTGGTGATGGCAACCCCCTGATAGGTTTCAAGATCCCCTGCCCAATGATCCAGGACAAAGGCGAGGTAGGGGTTGTAAAGTGCTCCTGAGTCCAACCGTTTTAAAAACTGCTGAAACCCGATGCTGGTCTTGGTAAAAAAACCTGCGCCTTCACCTTTCAGCGCCACGGTTTTATATTCTAGAAAAACCTTATGACGCGAGGGTAGCTTGCGTGAAATTCGGTGATAAATCTCAGTGTCATGGCGAAAACCATCCGGATTATTATCGGTGACATTGCGGACTCCCAGTGCAAAATCCCAAAGCTTATAGTGTTTGCCAACCGTTGGCCTTTGACCTCGGAGTGAACGCGGCGGAGGGGCCGGGAGATCGGGTCTTGTGGTTTGAACTGGAGGATGTGAGCTTTCAGGATAGGGTCGCTGTCCCTTGCGGATCTCCTTTTTCTCGCGTTTCTTTCTCCTGCGCATTCTTTTCTTTGGCACTGGGCTTGAAGCGTTGGTCTCCTCTTTGGGCGGTCTTCGATGCCGTCGTTTGCTTAGCTTGGTTCGTTGTTTGCGAGATATGGCGCGTTGGCTGGGCGGGCTTTGCGGGCGCTTCCAGTCTGATTTTGCGGGTCTACTGTCCTCTTTCTGGTAGGTCTTAACAAACTCCCAGAGCTTAAGATTTTCTTTCTGAACCTCATGAATCAAGGCCTCAAGCGAATTGGAGTTGTCCGGAACTTCCACCGAGGCGAGTCGAGATTGAGAGAAGCTCAAAGACGCCAGTCCAAAACAAAAATAGGTTAAGAGAAAGAACTTGGAAATTCTATGCGCACGGATCATGATCTACCCGCTATCAGTATCGAAAGCTTAGCTGAAAAAAAAATAGATCCGGCAAAAATATTTCAAAAAAGCTGTTCGCAGTAGACAAAAGACTACGTGAATCCAATCATTTAGGTCATGTGAATTTGATGCGATGACGATCTGGATCCTGCGGTTCATGGGGTAGGGTGAAACAAAAAACTGTTCCGGGCCCATCTTTCTCCTCCACCCAGATGCTTCCACCATGGCGCTCAACAATACGCTTGCAAATGGATAAACCAATCCCGGTTCCGGGGAAATCCTTGCTCGTATGTAGCCTCTGGAAAATAATGAAGACCTTATGGAAAAACTGCGGGTCGATTCCAATGCCGTTGTCTTCTACACGAAAGGTTAATTTCTCGGAGTCTGAACTGACTCCCACATGCACTACGGGTGATTCTTCAGAACGGTATTTGAGGGCGTTTCCGATCAAATTCTGAAAAAGCTGGGTCAGGAGTTTGGCTTCGGCTTTGACTTGCGGCAATTCATCCGCCGTGATTTTTGCACTACTTTCTTGAATTTTAGGCCCAAAAGTAATCAAAACCTCTTCAAAAATCAGTCGAAGATTGGATTTTCGCATCTCTATGGGGCGGTTTCCAATCCTCGAGAAAATAAGCAGGTCATGAATCAGCTCCTGCATGCGCTTGGCCCCTGTAACTGAAAAATTGATAAACTCCTGGGCCTGATCATCGAGCTTGTCTTGATAGCGCCTTTGCAGCAGTTGTAGGTAGCTTGTGACCATTCTGAGCGGTTCTTGAAGGTCGTGGGAGCTGATATATGCAAATTGCTCCAATTCCTGGTTGGAGCGAACCAGGTCGGCCTCGCGGGTTTGAATCTGTTCCAGCATTTCGTTAAATGCATCAATTAACCACCCGATTTCATCTTGGGGGCCACGCGTGGCCCGAATCGAATAATTTTTTTGCTCAGAGACGGTGCGGGCCGTTTGGGCCAGATTGAGGATGGGACCGGAAATCAAACCCTGAAGCCAGCCTCCAAAAAAGTAAACGATAGTCAAGGCCACCAGGATGACCACAAGCACGATCCAGATGGCCGTTTCGCGGGTGGTTTGCAGGGCGCGCAGATCATCTCGCAGATAGAGTGTACCCAGAGCTTTGTCTCCACGACGGATTTTTAAAAAGACATGCATAAATTTATTCGTCATGATGGTTTCATCCTGGGGGGGCTCTGGGATCTCGGAGCCTTGGCTTAAGCCTGACTTTTGATAGAGGGCAAAAACCTTGCCCTGAGAATCCAAAATGGCGCCCATGAGAATCGAAGGCTTCTCTTGAAGCCCGCCCAAAATCCGTTCAACATCTTCTTGAATCCTAAATTCCAGGGCGGCTTGACAGTTATAGCCAGTGATACGTGCCAGTGAGCTGAGCTCGATTTCCAGTTCTTTGAGCAAGACATAGTCCGAAAGGGCTACACTTGAAAAGCCAGAGACCAAGAGGGCAAGAGCGCTGGTGGCCATCATGACCCCCGTCAGTTTATTGCGGATTTTCAAACCCCAAAAAAAGTTTTGTAAGAACCGGGGAGCGGGCAAGGTCAAACGCAGAGCCATGGGAGCATAGTATACTTGGAATAATGAGAAG
>CAZRLV010000231.1:0-6109 GCA_964600955.1 uncultured bacterium | reverse complement strand
ATTCGGCAGATGGGCGACAAACCTATACTGTTTCAGCCAATACAACCCCATCCCTTCTTTCTCTTAGCCCAGTGACCTCCACCAGCTTTGTTTGGCATAGCTCTCAGGATTTTCAGTCCGATGAGACCAGTGTACGACTGCGTCTGGTCCCATCCGATGGGAAACTCTCAGGTACAACCTTAATCTCTTCAATTTTTGAGGTTTTGAATCAACCTAACACGGTTCCCAGTCTGGCCAATCTCTCGCTGTCTTCTGGAAGCGGAAGCATCCCCATTAGCGTGGATCTTATCGATGCAGATAACGAACCTCTTTCACTTGGCTTTGAATACTCACTCAACGCCGGAACAAGCTGGACAACATCGGTCAACAGTTCACCCGCATTGACCAATCTAAGTCCTACGGCAAATTTCAGCTTTAATTGGCTCTCATCGTTGGATTTCCAAAGCGATGAAATTGAGGTACAAGTCCGGCTCACTCCCGCTGATTCAGAGTCCACCGGGTCCGCCCTGATTTCCACGCTCTTTTCGGTTTCGAATTTTGTCAATACAACACCTTCCATCTCTCAGATTTCTACCTCGGAAACCTCTGGCGACATCCAGGTTGGCTTCCTGGTTACTGATTCAGACGCTCACACCCTTTCTCTGACCTTTGAATACTCTGTCAACAGTGGTCAATCCTGGGTTCAATCACTCAATACCACTCCTGGTCTGGCCTCGGTCTCTTCGCCCTATATCACCAGTTTTACCTGGAACTCAGCTCAAGACATCACCACAGATGAGACCGGTGTCCAAATTCGTTTAACCCCATTTGATGGTATTGATGCGGGTGACTCGGGAAGCTCCAGCATCTTTTCAATACTGAATTTCGTCAACTCAACGCCCACGGTTTCCATCGACAATATTACTGGCACATCGGGGAATATTCTCTTTAACATCCTGGCTACGGATTCCAACTCCGACACTCTCAGTCTTAGCTTTGAGTTCAGTTTGGATTCAGGAGCCAATTGGGCTATCTCTACCCACACAACCCCAAGTCTGACATCGCTAGCTTCCCCCTATATCACCACCTTCAGTTGGCATTCCCAGCTTGACACTACGATAGATACAGTTCAAGCTCAGATCCGATTGACCCCTTTTGATGGAACCGATCATGGTGTAAAAGTTCTCTCAGACCCATTCTCGATTTTCAATACCCCGCCTAATTCAGCACCTATTTTGTCTCAGCTTTCCCTCCTGGGAACCTCTGGAGACATTAACATCGGTTTTCAAATGAGTGACTCTGAATCTGACACCCTCTTTCTTAGCTTTGAATTTAGCCTTGACGCTGGGAACACATGGCTTCCATCTACATATACCACCCCTCTTTTAACCTCATTCAGCTCCCCATACATCGATCATTTAACTTGGCATTCATCCCTTGAATTCTCAACCGATGAAACCGCAGTTAAACTACGCTTGATCCCCTCAGACAATGAAATAACCGGTTCGGGTCTAATATCTGAAGTAGTCTCAATCCTCAACAACCATCCCCCAGACATAGATAGCTTCATCCTCACCGACCCAGGCCCTGGTGACCTGAGCTTCAGTGTGAACCTAAGCGATGCGGATACGGATATCATCTCTCTTGATTTTGACTACACAACGGATAGCCAGTTGACTTGGATACGTTCTACGCAAACTACGCCCATCCTAACCAGTCCCCCTTTGTACGGGTTTCCTTTTACCTGGCATTCCACTCATGATTTTTTGATAGATGTGGCCTCCGTGGAAGTTCGCCTAACCCCATCTGATGGTAAAACAACAGGAGCCTCAATAACTACAGGCCCTTTTTCCGTTCTCAACTTCCCCAACACCCCTCCCAAGGTTACAAATCTTACGGCTTTGGGGGCCAGCGGGGCTATTATTTTTGACTTCACTCTCGCGGATGATGAAAGCGACCCCGTTAACCTTAACCTTGAATATAGCCTAGACGGAGGTAGTCAATGGAGTACCTCTACACACACCATTCCCATTACCCAAAGTCTAACTATGCCCAGTCGCCTAGTCTGGCAATCTGGTCTGGACTTTCAGAGTGAAACATCTGCCCTTTCCGTTCGCTTAACCCCATTCGACACCAAAACAATCGGTCTTAGCGAGAGTCTCACTCTTACATCTGTGAACAACCTTCCTAACTATCCAATAACCAGTGCTTTAGACCTCAGGAGTCGACTAGTCCCTGGATTTCGTATCAACCAACTGGTTCCTTATTATCCTGATCCTGAACAGGCCCAAGACCCAGGCCCCATACAAGTCTTGACCCTAAACCGTGACATGGACATGTCCAGTACACCTATCCTCAGCCCCATTACTTGGGGGACTACCGACCAGAGCGTTGCCAACGCCTTAAGTTCCTCAGAAACCTATGGTGCCGGAAAATTTACAGTTTTTAAGCACCTTGGTTTTAAAGACATCCAGGAACTTCGATCCATTGTAGAAACTTATATTGGCACCGGGGTTCCCAATGTAAACCATTTAACATCGTCCTTCTCCAGCTTCGTTCAAAGTGCTTACATTAACGATAGGCTTGAGACAAATCTATCAGCGTCTCTTTCAACCTCCTTTGAAACTTTGGAGCTTTGTACTGGAAGTGCCACCTTCTGTGATTCTTTTTCGATAAGCGATTACTTTGGAAACTATGATTCCTCCATTCCCTATACCTTCTTTTTCATGCCTTCTTTGCAAGTCGCCCGTAGTGACGGTTTACCAGACTATACCGGAAACTATCTAACGAATGGCGTCCAAGGGTATTACCCCACTACTATACCCATGGTAGATCTGTTTCCCTTCGGGGAAGGTAGTATGCGACAACTTCACTCCCCCACAGGAACTTCATTTGATTTTGACTCTTCAGGGTCTCTTTATATTCCAACCAGTGCGTTCAAAAGTGATATCAAAAGCATCCCCATCACCTTATACAATAATTTTAACGGGGTAGAACTTCCGGATAGCAACGCCCTTACCCAATCTCTTACCAAGGCTTTCTATCCCCCTGATTTCACGGCTATTCCAAGCTCTGAGATTCTAAGCTTCTCCCAAATAGCATTTGCCAACGGAAATGCGGAGGTGAAATCTATACTGCATTTCCTAAAAACTACTAATGGAGGTCTATTTTTACATGGCTTTGCAGAGAAGGGAGACACCGCCTACCACCAACCCTATACTACCCTTCAAAATCCAAGTCAGCCTGCTCTAAACATTATGCGTGTCATTCTTCTAAGCAGTAGCGATATAGACCGCACAAGCCCCCCTTTCATGGACACATCCCTCTTTATCGGGGACTCCATTTCTTTTTCAACCATTGAAACCTATGTTTCTGTTTCAGGTTCTCAGTTAGAAACTCGATTTCAGCAAAGAGATGTGCGTGAAATTCTCAGCCAGTATTATCCCACACTTTCTGTTACTTTTGGGAACACCACCACCATCTTCACGGATGTGTTCGAGGTCACACGCTATGAGTCCGTCTTTCCTGTAGTCAATATTACGAATACATCAACCTATAGCGTGGACCCATCCACCAATGCCACCGTGGGGGAACTACATAAAGTCACCAACTATTTTGGACGTCATGCCGGAGTCGTTGTAATTGAGGAAATTACCCACCACAACATTGGGGGTCAGAACCCAGAACACGAAAAGAAGGTCAATCGCGAAGTCATCGGTGCCCTCGATATTATTGGGGGACAGGGCTGGAACAAGACGTCGCTACCGCAATGACTTTCTAAGCTACTACTTTTCTGACTTGGGTAGCATCGGTTAAGCCTTGAAAGACCTTGAGGAGTCCGTCTTCATATAAGGTGACAAACCCTGTGTTGCGGGCTTCGGCAAATATATCCCCGCTCGTTCCACCCGTATTGATAATTTCAGCAACTCTGGGGGTACGCTGTAAGACTTCATGCAACCCCAAACGCCTTTGATAGCCTGACCCCAGGCAAGTCTTGCACCCGCCGGCTCGGTGTACAAACTCGTTTCTAAGCTTATAACGTGCCGCAAATTCTTCCATTTCCTGATCCAAAGCCGATGGAACTCGACATTTTATACAAAGTTTACGCACCAAGCGCTGGGCCACGACTCCCACAAGCACCGCAGATACCAAGAAACGATCCACCCCCATTTCTGTCAGCCGTAAAACTGAGCTGGTGGCATTATTCGTATGCAGGGTTGAAAGAACAAAATGACCCGTCATTGCGGCTTCACAAGCGACATTAGCGGTTTCTTTGTCGCGGATTTCACCCACCATGATGACATCGGGAGTCTGGCGTAGAATTGACCGCAGCATTGAGGCAAAACTCAGACCAATCTCAGGACGAACCTGGGACTGGATATAGTCAGATACTTCGTACTCAACTGGGTCTTCAACGGTCATCACCGATTTACTGGGGTCCCAGAGGTTTGCCAGAGCCGCATAGAGGGTGGTGGTCTTTCCTGAGCCCGTCGGACCGGTTACCAACATTAAACCATGAGGTTTTTTAAGGAGAGACTGAAGTAGTTTAAATGAGTAGTTGGAAAGCCCGGTATTTTCGAGGGTGATATTGAGCATGTCCTTGTAGAGCATGCGAATAACAGCGTTCTCACCGAAAATAGTGGGCACGACAGATAAGCGGCAGTCGTAAAGATTTTCTCCCAGTGAAACGCGGAATTTGCCATCCTGAGGTAGACGTTTTTCGGCAATGTCCATCTTGGCAATGGTTTTTAGCCGCGAAACAATTTTTTCCTTATGCTGATGGAATTCAGGTGGGAATTTAAAAACGTCCTGGAGAACCCCATCCACTCGATAGCGGATTTGAATCCGATTCTCTGCCGCTCGGACATAAATATCGGTCGCTCTATGTCGAATCCCAGTGGATAAAGCCAGGTTTACAAAAGTAATTACAAAAGAAGAAGTGTCAGATAAATCATAGGAGGACTGAACATGAACCACTTCCTGATCTGGGGCCTCGGACTTCATTTGATCAAGGGTGGATTCAAACACCTCCATACGTTCACGATACTGAGTAATCGCCTGCTGGATCGCGGGCTTTGTAGCCGCCATGGCTATAACTTTATGACCGGTAGTTCGGCTAACCTCGTCGGCAATTGTTGACAGGTTGAGAGGGTCTGGGTGAACAATAATCAGATTTCCATCCTCAAAATCAACAGGCAATACCTGCTTTTGGTCAATATAAGCTTCGGTCAAAAGTCGATAAGCTTCAGGCGCCACTTCAACACCAAAAAGCTCCATCATGGGCAAACCTTTTTGGTGGCAGAGACATTTGAGTAGAATTTCCTCACTCACCAACTTCATTCGAAGCAGTTGCTCCCCCAAACGCAGTCCACTGCTCTTTTGCGCATAAAGAGCCATCTTAAGGTTTTGGGGGTTCAGAACCCCTTCCTGAACCATGAGATCCCCGATTCGCAATCTAGTTGTGGGAACCTGAGGTTTTTCAGGCTTTTTTTCAGGCTCTTTTTTGTTGCTCATGAGAGACGAGAAGACTTTTTACGCTCTTTGCGAGATTGGACCTTCTTCTTTTTTTGAGGCATTGGGGAGGAATCCTTGACTGCGGGCTGAGCTTCAGAAACGGGGTCTGAGCCCCCCTCCTCAAATTTCATTAGAAACTGAGTGACTTCAGTAAGCCGGGCACGGGCCTGAACCACTTCAGGACTTTTGTAAACCCATGCTCCTCCCCCAAAAAGCAATAATGCTCCCATGGCAATAAGCCTAGTGTCCATAGATTCAATGCCAGTGGAGAGAACGAAAAGAACCAAAAGAAAAATGTAAAGTGGATGTTTTCTACGCTCTTCTCTTTCAATAAAGAACTTAATCTCTTCAAACTCTGCCTCAAGCTTACCGCGCTCAAGACGAATACGTTTGGGTTCTATTTTAGCTAGTGCAACCATTTTAATAACTCAAGTCGAATCCTCTGGATAATTCTATACCACCCGTATGATAAAAGTACAAGATACTGCAAAGAAGACAGGGCTATCCTATTAAAACTTTATAGTGTCAAATCTATGAAAACCCCACCGCGTCATCCTACGGCTCATATGGATGACACCCTGTCAAGCCACGGAACCAGGTTAATTTTCAAGTGCAT
>CAZRLV010000230.1:0-6113 GCA_964600955.1 uncultured bacterium | reverse complement strand
ACCGAACCCGAAGAAAAAGCCATACGACTTAAAAATATGAACGGGGCACAGTCCTGGTCTTTGCTCTATACCGAGCTTGAAACCGGACTTGATTTTGGAAAACTAAGGTATAAAGGGCAAAGCATCACGCTCTCAAAATCAAAAATCAAGGCATTGTCAGGGATTCATGACCCCCACCTGCGCCGCAAAGCTCAAGAGCGAGGACTCCAAACCTACGGTAAACAGTCTCGTGTCTTTGCCCATTGCTTTCACTCCATTGTAGCGGACTATCAAACCGAACTCCAGCAACTCAGGAAGCAGGATCATTGCCTCAGCTCAAGCGCCCATCAGGAAGATCTGGACGAAGAAAGTATTCTGACTTTGTTTAATACCACTCGCGAGCATTATGGCCTTTTTCGGGACTACCACCTCTTCAAGAGAAATGCCATGGGTTTAAAGACCTACCAAAATACAGACCTGAGTGCCCCCCTGATGGAAGGAGATTTTCCCCTTACCTATGCACAGGCAACTCAGGACATCCTTAAAAGTCTGCATGGGTTTGACTCAGACTACGCAGAGCGCGGCGAAAGGATTTTTAGCGAAGCCAGAATTCACGCACGCCCAGCTCAGCATAAGAAAACCGGTGCCTATTGCATGGGGACGGTTAAGGGGCCTTTTATTCTGAGCAATTTTGAGAACAATTATGACTCCGCTTTTACCCTTGCACATGAACTCGGACATGGCCTGCACTTCTCCTACTCCTTTGAAAACCAGCCACCTGTTCTGCGCCGCGGAACCCTGACCGGTGCTGAAACCGCTTCTCAGTTTAATGAATTTATCCTACTCGATTACTACCTGGAACATATTCAAGACCCCAAGATCCGACTCATGCTCCTTGATCTTCAGGTGGGTTCCATTATCTCGGTCCTGTTTCGCCAATCCCTCATCTCTAGTTTCGAGCTTGAATGTCATAGAAAGGCCCGTGATGGAGCTTTGTCCCGAGACTTTTTGGATCAAACCTGGCTTAGAATGATTCAGGAGCGCAACGGAGAGCATATTCAAACCCCCGAATTTGAAAAACACGGGTGGTGTAGAATTCCACATATTTTTCATTTCCCGTTTTACTGCTGGACTTATTCCATGAGTCTGATGACCGTCCTGGGGCTTTATCAGTCACGTAGGACTGGTGATACTTCTTTTATCAAGGGCTATCTTGACCTTCTCAAAGCTGGGGGTTCAGAGAAAATTCAAACCCTATTAAAAAACTGTTGCGGGGTTGATATTTTGAGTCCCGATTTTTTTCATTCAAGCTTTGCGCTGGTGGGAAACTGGCTGGAAGAACTCAAAGCTCTACACCATGAGACTGTTAACTGAAGGGCTGCCCGGTGACGAGAACTAGGGTATGAAATACCAGTCTTTGCGAATCCTCATTGGTCTTAGTTTTTTAATTTCCATAGCGTTGGTCACTCCGGCTAAATCTCCTCAAACCAAAATTTCCGTTGCCGAGCAGCTACGAGATCCCGCGCGCACTAGTGAGGTAAGTGGCAAACCCCTTTTAATCATTTTCTATACCAACTGGTCGGTCACCTATAAACGCATGCGATCTGAGGTGTTTTCGGTAGCCGTCATTCAAGAACTTCTAAGTCATTTTCATACACTCTATGTGAATGCTGAAGACGTTGAAAACGGCGCATGGATGCGTCAGAAATACCAGATTTCGCTATATCCAACCATTTTGGCCTACTCACCATCGCAGAAGCTGGGCAGTATCCAGGGACTCCATCCTCCCCATGCTTTTTTTACTTATCTTGATTTCTGGTATGACAAATGGCGTGAAGAGGCCTTTGAAAAAACCGGGGTTAAACTGAAGAATCCATTGCTGAAATCCTACCAGGGAGAGTCCAGAAGCCGTGATGAGTTGCGCAGAGTGAGAGGCTTTCAACTAAAAACTGGTCGTATTATTCAGGGAACTCCAGTTTCCATTGAAGATGGAGTACTCACCCTTGATGATCGCGGTAGACGCTCAGAAATCCCTCAATATCTTTTGACCCCCAAAGCCAGAGATGCCTTACTCCCTCTAGCCATCCGCTATATGGCGGAAACCAAATCCCTGGTTCCTGGTCCCTTTGCCCCAAGCTTCAAACCCTTAAAAAGCCTCACGGAAATCAAGAAAAAGGCGAAAACCGGCAAAGATCCAGTTCTAGTACTGGTCGACCCAGGTCAAAATTATTACCGAGGCCTAAAGGCCTATCTAGAAGGCAACCGCAGGACTCGAAACGATCTAAGCTATACTCACAATTTCGTAGTGGGAGGCAAGGTCAACCCGAAAACCCTGAACCTGATCGCCAAAACCTACTCCGTAAGCTACCCCGCCCTGATTCTTCTAGAAAAAGATAAAGAGCCTCAAGGGCAAAGCAACCTAAAAGATGCCCATTCCTTTCTAAGTGCCCTGGCGAATTGGAAGCTAGGGCAACTTAGAAAGTCGAACTAGAGAAGTTTTCAAAATCTTGTGGCCGCTATTTCAATGTCGTCACAAGCCCTCTCCTATCTGCAATTAGGGAGCCATCCCCCTCTTCTCCTTCCCAATTCCTCTGCTACTTCTGATTCCTATGCTCCCTATTGTCTTACTAACAATGTGTGGTTGCCAGTCCCCCCAGGGCGGTTTCCTTATACTTCTCAAGCATATCGTCGCCGGTGGCTTTCATGGTGTCTACACAATCATCGAAACTGACCAGATGCTTTCCAGAGCCCAGAAGAGCCATGCTGGCGGTATTGATCGCGGTGCCGGCGGCCACGGCATTTCTTTCTATACAGGGGACCTGTACCAGCCCCATGATGGGGTCACAGGTTAGCCCAAGATGATGCTCAAGACCCATTTCTGCCGCCTGTTCAATCTGAGAGTTACTACCTCCGTTTAGAAAGCAGCAGGCCCCCGCCGCCATGGCACAGGCTACTCCAACCTCCCCCTGGCAACCGACTTCGGCTCCCGATATAGAGGCCCGAGAGACAACGACATTTCCAATCAACCCCGCGACGGCCAAACCATCCAGCACCTGCTCTTCAGACATCGCCTGATCACGAACCAACATGCTCAAGACTGCCGGTAAAACCCCACAAGCTCCGCAGGTGGGGGCTGTAATCACGCGTCCCCCGCAAGCGTTCTCCTCGCTAACGGCCAGTGCATAAGCCTCAGCCCGCGCAATATAGGTCATGGACTTTTGAAACTGGGAACTTTGCTCCTGAAGACTTTTGTATAGTTTTTTAGCTCGTCTGCGAACTCCTAGCTTCCCAGGTAGTTTTCCACTCTGGGTCAGGCCCAAATCCACTGCTTTTTGCATGACCTGCCAGAGCTCCTTGAGTCTGGCCCGTATGGTATCGCGGCTGTTTTTGCTAATCCTGGATTCCTGATCATAGATCCAGTCTACCAGAGGTAATTTACGTTTTTTGCAGTTATTTAAAATTTTCGAAAATGAAAGCTTCTCTTCAGGTTTCAATGGTTTTGCTGACTCAAGTTGAGATGCCTCAACGAAAACCCCTCCTCCGATCGAGCAATACTCCTTTTCTAAAGACAATTCACCCTGCTCTTTAAAAGCCCGAAAAACTGCAGTATTGGGATGGAGGTAGTTACGTTTCTGTCGATCAAAGAGGATCAGGTTTTCATCATAGGGAATCCGGGTACCTCCTAGACAAATTTCCCTGAAGTTGGTCGCGAAAGAAGAAGCTCCCTTGATCTCATCAATGGGAGTGTGAACTGGATCAAATCCACAAAGCCCCGCAACAATTGCATTGGGAGTCAGATGACCCTCTCCGGTATGAGCGAGGCTTCCCTTTAAAGTTACCTCAATTCGTGAGAGATTCAAGCTCTGAGAAATACATTCCCTGCGAAATTGGAGCCCCATGCTCATGGGGCCGAGAGTATGCGAAGAGCTGGGACCAATTCCAATCTTGAGCAGATCAAAGATGCTACGCTCAACGCTGATCATGTTAATGTTCAGATTTCATCCTGGCCATGCTTCCATACTCTTGATTCTTCTGACGAAAAGTACCGGAAAGCAAAATCACCAGTCTCAAAAGGAGCTTGGTCAAAACAACAGCACTCGAGTTTAAAAACCGACGATATTCCAGAGTGTTGATCCATAAGACTTTGGTATCTTCCATGGCTCGGACCGAAACCTTCCATTGACACACTTCTCCAAACAAGGTTTCTTCCCCAAGAAATTCACCTGGATTCAATTCATCCAAAATTGCTTCGCTATCTTGATGCTGTTTGAACAACTGAATCTTTCCTGAGAGAACAATCAGCACTCCAGCCCCTAATGAACCCTCCGAAAATAAGACAGCATTCTTTTCAAATCGCTTGAATCTTCCAAACTGCAGGAGTTTGCGCAGTTCGAGATCATCTAGATCTTGAAAAACTTCAAATTCGTTCAAGTCCTCAACCAACATAAGCTACTCACAGAAAAATCCATGTCCTTTAAAGTTTAGCCCTCTGACTCCAATTCCTTCATCAATGTCCTAAACTGGGTTTTCAGGTTGCGATGACGAGACGATAATGACATCAGTAGACGTAAAAGAAGTTTGGAGAGAATCTTGGGCCCTGATTGCTGTAGTCTTCTAAAATCTACCGTACTGATAATAACGGCCACCACATTTCCTTCGGCCATAGCTGAGGCAGTTCGAGTCTGCTGACCATCGCCAAAAAGAGACATCTCACCCATAAATTCTCCTGCCTTGAGAACTGCAAGACTAACCCGGTTTCCTCCGGGTTCTACATAGATTTCAATTTTTCCCTTGATGATGAGAAACATACCTGAGCCTGGGTCCCCTTGCTGAAAAATAACTTCTTTGGGTCTAAATTGACGAACCTGGGCGAACTGCAGCAGTTTTTTGACCTCGATCTCCTCAAGATCAGCAAAAATATCAAAGCGGCGTACGTCATCAACAAGCATTACCAGGTCTCCACCAGGGGGTTAAAGGTTTGAATTCCAGATAATGATCCATTTTCTGAATCCAAATATTGCGAGGGTCCAATTTCACGACTTTCCTGAGGCCCTTCACAACGCACGATTCCCTGCCTGACCTTCAGGTTTAGTGCCGTGCCGTCTACGCGAATTCTGAACAAGGCCTTTCCAGCGTAAATGGATAGCTCACCCACGTTGATCTCTAATAAAGCACCGAGAGAATTTCGTGAATCAAAAACAAAGCCGCCTTCCTGAAGACCTAAATTGGTTTTGGTACGCTGATTGTCTCCAAAAACCTCAATACCTTTCAGCGTAAACTCTGAAGACTCTTCCAGTTTGAAGCTCACCCCGTCCATAGTCCCCAACTCTGCTTGAGAATCAGCACCGGTCCTAAAGAATCCTTTCCCAGAAAGCCTTTGACCCTCACTGAAAGGCTGATACTCATCCACCTGATATTCACGGAACCCAAAGTCACCAGAAATCGTCTTGGCCTGCAAATACATTCTTTGGCCCTTTTCGCTCAAAAATTCGCGCTCAGACATGAGGAAAAACATTCCTCCCGCTAAAATCAAACCGAAAACTATCAGGGTACCCAAAACCAGTGCCGTGTTGACACGTGAATGAGCAGTCTCTTCCAACTCCTCTTGAGCAATCCCGCGCTTACGTAACCGCCTGCGCTTTTGCCGCTCTTTATAATCAACGAACTCTACGTCTTGCCATTTTTTTGCCAAGACCTCTCCTTCTTTGAAAATCCAGCCATCTTAATTTTACACTAATTGAGGAAAGGCTGTGAAACAGTAGGTTTAGAATTTTATCTTTAAATCTTTCTTCTCTCCTATCGACCTGCAACGGGCTTCTTCTCACTGCCTGCATTGAGAAAGGAGAATGGAGATAATGATTCAGCGCAGGATACCCACAGCAATATTCACCAAAATACTCTTGCGAACAACCTCAGTCCCGTAGCTTGGAGCCACGGTAACCATCTCAATACCAAGCGTCGTCGAACGATCATTTGGTTTTTGATAAACAGAAACCATAGCTGTTGCCACCTGATGTACCAAGAGCTTGGAACCTACCATCGTATTTTCCGAATCAGAGAGATTGGGGCTAATGGTTTTGATGTATTTAGCATCCGTACAAAGATAAGTACCCTGACCCAAGAGATACCCCTTC
>CAZRLV010000229.1:0-6115 GCA_964600955.1 uncultured bacterium | reverse complement strand
GTCGATACCAGCTTACAAAAAAAGCCCCCCGAATTTCGGGGGGTTTTTTGGTTAGAGCAGGAGATAATTGGAGCAGGTGAGCAGGAGAGAACGGAAAACTTGAGTTGGGCTCGTGGCTAGACTGACCACTGCGGCAAACCTGCGGTCTACTGTTCACCTGTTCAACTGTTCAATTATTCAAATCCCCCGAGATTCAGTTTTTTATTGAATCAAGAATTCGAGGTAGGGGAAGACGGATGGTGATTCTTTCATCCCACGTGCCCCTTTTCGTCATTCTCCGATTTCTTGCATTTCAAAACCTTTAAGCCTAACCCCCTTCAGCCTTTCTTGGGAAATATAGCCGCAGTTGTGGTTAAATGGTGTGAAGGTGGTTTTAACCTATGCATAAATTAATCTCCGGAACAATCACCAACAAAATGGCTGTGGAGTTGAAGAACCCAGTTGAATATACCCTGGTTCTTGATTCGGGCTCATTAGCCTTTAATCCCTTAATAGGTAGCGTTTTGCGCCTTACCTACCTGGGGCAGCAGTCCTGTCTGCACTGTGGTTCAAAAAGAGTTTTTAAGCAGGGTTATTGTTTTCCATGTACTCAGTCTCTGGCCCAATGTGATCTTTGTATTCTCAGTCCGGAGCGATGTCATTTTTCTCAAGGAACCTGCCGTGATGATGATTTTGCTGCCTCGCATTGTTTTGTTCCTCATCTCGTGTATCTGGCCTGGTCTTCACATTTGAAAGTGGGGCTGACGCGCAAAGGAAACGAGAAGACTCGCTGGATCGATCAGGGGGCTAGTCAGGCTCTTTTGCTGTTTGAGGTTCAGGACCGAAAAACTGCCGGTGAGGTGGAAACCCGACTCAAATCAAGATTTTCGGACAGGACCAGTTGGCAGAAGATGCTCAAAGAGACCTGCTATTTTGCAGAGGAGCTAGAGGTTGCCCAAGCTGCTGCTTTGGAGGAGCTAGGATCAATGAAGCACTCAATTTCGGTTCAATCGAGTCCCGAGATTGTCTCTATACAATACCCCGTAGAGAAGTATCCTGAGAAGGTAAAGGCTATTAACCTTTCAAAGACACCTGAGTTTGAAGATCGTCTCGAAGGAATCAAAGGGCAGTATTTGATTTTTGCAAATGGGGTTTTGAATATAAGAAAGTATCAGGGATATAAGATAAAGCTGGACAAAATCCTTGACTGAGCCTGTCTTGACGGATATATTTACATCCCCTTGACGTGGGGACAAGGATTCGTCCTATGTTTTTCTTATGTTTGACAGGGTTGTGACCCTATGGTTGAGGGCTTTTCGAGTCAATAAATTGCTAGGTGGAGGAATGAGTATGGAACGGGTGCGTCAGTACGAGATGATGGTCTTAACCGATCCCAATATAGACGAAGACAAAACAAAGATCGTTTTCGACAAGCTTGCCGATGTAGGTGAAAAAAGCGGCGCAAAAATTCTAAAGCGTGAGCCGTGGGGAAAGCGCAAGCTTGCTTATGAAATAAAAGACCTCAACGAAGGTGTCTACCATATACTCAGTATCGAGTCGGACCCTGGGGCTATTTCAAAACTGGAATCCTTTCTCAGGATTCAGACTCCGGTTCTGCGCTTCTTGACCATCGTAAAAGGTGCTATAAACTAGCGGCCCCTTGGGGGCAAAGGAAGGTATCATGGCTTCGTATAACAAGGTCATTCTCATGGGAAATCTTACGCGGGATCCAGAGCTTCGTTACACTCCAGAAGGAGTGGCACTTTGCAATATGGATATGGCGATTAATTCGGGCTTTCGCAAGGGCGGGGGCGACGGACGTGAAGATACTCTGTTTATGCGTGTAGTTAGCTTTAATAAGCAAGCCGAGTCTGTAGGTCAATACCTGAAAAAAGGTAGTCCGGTCCTGGTGGATGGCCGCTTGAAAGAGCGATCCTGGGAGGCTGAAGACGGCTCGAAACGCTATCGCACCGAGGTTGTAGCCTCAGTGATTCAGTTTCTACCTCGAGGGGGAGAGTCGCGTGAACCGGTTGCATCGAGTGATAGCAAAGAGCAAAGTATAGACATAGATACGGGGGGTAATATACCCGATGATGAGATTCCCTTTTAAGGAGCAGAAATGCCTAGAAATTATGATAATGGTAAAAAGAAGAGGAAGGAGAAGAAGCGCAGACGTAAGCTGATTCTCCAACAGAAAATCGGTCTCGATGCCAAGAAGAAGTATTGCTATTTTACCAAAGAAGGCATTACGGAGATTGATTATAAGGATGTTGGTGTTCTAAAGCGCTTCATCACGGATAAAGGGGCCATTTTGGCTACGCGTCAGACGGGTACAGATCCACGCCTTCAGGGAGATCTTTGCCGCGCAATTAAGCGTGCACGTTTCATGGCCCTCATACCTTACTGCCCACAAAAGTATATTTGATTGTCGGGGCCATGTCTGAACGCAGTGTAGCTATATCGCGTGCAGGGCTTTTGGTCGCCTTGACGATCGTTCTGTTTTTTCTATTGCGGATGCCGGTTTTAGGTCTGGCAGCCGCGATTGTACTTCCGGTTCCAATGACCATGCTTGGGGTTCGTCACGGTCCCCGCTATTTGGTTATGGGACTTAGTGGGATACTTTTTCTGGTTCTTTTAGTTTTTGGGCCGGCTGGCTTTTTTCTCTACCTTCCTTTTGCATCTTGTTCCCTGGCTTTGGGCTGGGGGTTTCACTCCAAGGCCCGTATTGGTCGTGTGCTTCTTGCCGGAGCCGTATTAATGCTAATGACCGGACTGGCTGATTTTTATATTGGTTCTCGTTTAGCCGGATTTGATCCGGGTTTAGAGTTTCTAAAATTCAAGGAAACCGCTAGCCAGTATATGGAGAAAAACCTTCTTCAGCCTGCACAGGACGGTCGTTTGCGGGTTTCAGAGGAATATGCAACACTGCTAGAGCAAGAGACAGTGTCTGTTGAAGAGACCGATCGCAAGAAAGTTGAGCTGAGCGAGTTCATTCAAATGGAGGAGAAAAGTCGGCAGTTGATCTCACATTTAAAAATATTGCTGGAGAACCCGTATCCCATCTTTCTTTTTTGGCTTTTTGTTTTCTTGGTGGTAGAGATCCTGGTTTCACGCTTTTTCGTACATCGATTTGAGTTCGGAGAGGTTCCTCCCATCTGTTTTACGCGTTGGAAATGTCCAGGTGTTGTGACTTGGGTTTTTCTAGCAGGTATTTTGTGCTATTTGGGGGTGCGTCAATCTGATTTAACGCCAGGAATGGATTGGCTGGTAGGCATTGGTTATACGATGCAACTCGTGTATTTTGTCTTTGGACTTTCTTTTCTTTCATTTTTCATGCTGCGTTGGAAATTGTCTGTTCCGATTCGAGTTGCTTTGGTTTTTGTTGGGTTCATGTTTATGCAGATTTTGGTGTTTTTGGGTTTTTTCGACAGTCTTTTTAATGTGCGCAAATCTCACGGAGATGAGGCCAAGGAAGTTTTCCGCTAAGGAGTGGATCGTGGAAGTTTTATTGATGAATGATGTTCCCTCATTGGGACTTGAGAATGAAGTAGTAAATGTTAAAGACGGGTATGCTAGAAATTTCCTGCTACCCAACCGGATGGCTATTCTGGCGACTGATTCAGTTAGGAAGGAGCGGGCATCCAAGATTGAAAAGGCTCTTGAGCGTAAGAAAGAGCGCATGTCAGTTGCTCAGGAACTGGCGGATCGTATGTCGCGTTTGACTTTGTCATTTACCCGCAAATCTTCGGAGGAGGGGAGACTCTTTGGTTCCGTAACCAAGTCTGACATTGTGGAGTCATTGCAAAACGATCATTTGATCGAGATTGACCGCCGTTCTCTCTATCTTCCTCAGGCATTAAAGCAAGTAGGTGTCTCTGAGGTGAAAGTTCGTCTGGAGGCGGGTGTTTCAGCCTATATCTCGGTGGCTGTAGCCGCAGAGGACGATGGTCAGGTTGTTGAGGCAGTCTCCCAGTCGCCGGCGCCTGAAGAGCCTCAAGAGGGAGGCCAGGAAGAATCTGCCCAGGTTGCTGAATAAGCATCCTGGGAAGTGATTGAATCCAGGTTCAGCTCTATAGATATGGAGAATTACTCAGGTCGGGTTCCCCCGTATAATCTCGACGCTGAGCTTTGCCTTCTCAATCTCTTAATTGCAAGATCTGATAAGATTTTGGAGCTATCCTCAGAGCTTTCTGGATCTCATTTCTACAAGAAAGTACATCAAGAGATTTATGAGGCTATTCTAGCTCTTGACCTCCAAAAAGAATGTCCTGATTACATAACCCTTGAAGATAAACTACAGGGGTCGAGTATCTTTCAAGAAAGTGGTGGTGGGGCTTATCTGGATAAAATATCCAATGCCATTCCTAATACCCTGAATTCGCTGAGTTACGCTCGAATCATTCGTGAAAAGGCTAAATTGCGACAGGTTATTCGGGTTTCAAATGATCTTCTAACCCAGGCTTATAATGAAAGTGAAGATGCCTCTTCTCTGCTTGAGCAAGCGGAATCCAATATTTTCGCTATTTCTGAGGTTAAGGTTGAAAAATCCTACCAGCATGCTAAAAAATTTGCTGATGATGCCTTCAATGACATCTCCAATGTCTATCATAAAGAAGATGGTGGAAGCACCTCAGTCCCGACCGGAATCAAGGACCTCGACCGCTTGACTCTGGGATTTCAGGAAAGTGATTTGATTATTCTTGGGGCACGTCCTTCCATGGGAAAAACAGCCTTCAGTCTTCAGCTCGCCTTGAATATCGCTGTGCAGCAAAAACTCTCAACGGTGGTTTATTCTCTTGAAATGCCCGGGAAACATCTGGTTACACGCATGTGTTCAAATTTGGCTCGCATCGATGGCATGGCACTGAGAAGCGGGAAGATTTCAGAGCCGGAGATTCGCTGTTTGATCAAGGCCGTAGGAGAGGTCAGTGCTTCTCCCCTCTGGGTGAATGAGGCTCCGGGGTTGACTCTCATGGATATTCGCAATGATCTGCGACGTTTACAGCGTGAATTTTCGCACGATGAATCCAAAAAGCTCCGTCTGGTGATCATTGATTATTTACAGCTCATTGCTTCTACGGAGCGCAAAGCCAATGATCAGGAGCGGGTTGCTGAGATCTCGCGTGGCTTGAAAAATATTGCCCGCGAATTCAAAATCCCTGTGATTTGTCTGTCTCAGTTGTCTAGAAAAGTTGAGGATCGGCAGAAAAAGCGTCCCGTTTTATCGGACCTGCGTGAATCCGGGGCCATTGAGCAAGATGCAGACCTGGTGATGTTCTTGCACAGGGAATGGTACTATGAAAGAGAAAAGACGGAGCTGAAACGAGTCGCCGAAATCATTGTAGCGAAGCACAGAAACGGCCCTACGGGGGATGTTAAATTGGAATTCGATCAAGACACAGGAGCTTTTCACGACCTGGCACAGCAGTAGGGAAAGAAGAGAAGAGATTTAACCACAAAAAGCACGAAAATGAAGAAGGAGAAGGAATCAAAGGGAGCAAAGGAATCAGAGGAATTCGAGGAATAGGAGAAAGACAAGAGGAAGCAATAGAATTAATGGAAGCAATGGGAGCAGTGGAATGGAAGGAGAGGGATGATTTCTTTCTTATTCCATTGGTTCATCTTCCATGTTTGTCATCCTCCGGCTTGACCAGGGGATGACACGGTGGGGATTTTCTCTTTTCTTCAACTACCTCTGATTCCTATGCTTCTTGATTAAAGGATACATATGTCTGAGGATATGCAGGGTTCACCGGTTCAGGGTTTTTTAGTTTTATTGGCCTTGATCTGTTTTGCCGGGTTGGCCTGGTTGACTTATTCCACTACCCAACACACGGTTTCCAGGGTTAGAGTTGAGGTTTTGCGTGGTGGGGATGGGCGTACACCTTCAAAAGGGGACCGCGTTAAAATCCACTACCGAGGATTGTTAGAAGACGGGACTCTTTTTGATTCGTCTTATCAACGAGGGATTCCCCTTGAGTTTGTCCTTGGATATGACAGGGCGCTTGAGGGTATGGAGGAGGGGCTACTACAGGTTCCTGTAGGCTCTAGAGCCAGACTTCATATTCCACATGAACTGGCTTATAAAGAAAGGCAGTTACCTGCTATTCCTCCAAGGAGTAACCTTGTTTTCGAG
>CAZRLV010000228.1:1065-6123 GCA_964600955.1 uncultured bacterium | reverse complement strand
ATCAAAGCCCACATTGTTTCAAAACGAAACTCTGTTTCAAAATCAGACCCTCCAAAATTTCAAGTTTGAAATTCGATTGACAGGCTTTGGCTTAAAATGGAAGTTTCAGCGGGAATACAGGGCGAGAAGTCTGCAATAAAAACTGGCAACAAGATTGCATAGATGGAAAAGACGGGTAGAAAAAGGAACTTCATGAAAAAATCAAAAGCCTTCAATGAGGAAAAAGAGGAAGAGTCTCCAAAAACAGACTCCAATCCTTCTTCAGATGAAGCTGAAGCTGAAGATCGGATCCAGGCTTCCTCAGAAGAGAGCCCCAAAGGGGAGTTGGAAAGCCAGGAAGGGCCTGAGGAAAGCTACGACGAACTCAATGATCGCTATATGCGTCTGCGAGCTGAATACGATAATTTCCGCAAGCGGACACAAAAAGAAAAAAAGGAATTTTTTCAATTTGCAACAGGAGACCTCATGGAAAAACTCCTTCCAATTTTGGATTCCATGGACCGCGGGATCGAGTTCAATGAGAAAGCTGATTCGCTGGAGGCTGTAAAAGAGGGGCTGGTTAAAGTCCATCGACTTTTATGGGAAACCCTCGAGAAAGAGGGGCTTGCCGCCATCGATGAAGTTCAGATACCCATGGACTTAAATCTACATATGGCGGTTTTCATGGAAGATCGCGATGACGTAGAGGACCATACAGTTTTAGAAGTCTTCCAAAAAGGCTACCAATTAAAAGAAAAGGTTTTGAGACCCGCCAAAGTAAAGGTCTCTAAAAATGAAGTGGAGGTTTCTGTCTCACCAGTTAAGGAGACAGACTCAGAACCTCAGGATGATCACTCAAGCGACGCCGCTGCAAGCTGCGCCGAGGAAGAAGGGGAATAAAATGGGAAAATGTATTGGAATCGACTTAGGAACAACCAACTCCTGCGCGGCAGTTCTCGAGGGCGGTGAGCCCACGGTTATCGCCAATAAAGAAGGCGCCCGAACTACGCCATCTATCGTGGCTTTTTCCAAGGACAACGAACGCCTGGTAGGAGAAATTGCCAAAAGGCAGGCCGTCACAAACTCTGCCAATACGATTTTCTCCATTAAACGCTTTATGGGTAACTCACATGAGTATATGCATAAAACCGGTGAGGTGGAGCAGGTTCCCTATAAGGTTGTAAAATCAAAAAATGGCGACGCCCGTGTCGAAACCAAGGGCAAGGTTTATTCCCCGCCCGAGATTTCAGCCATGATCCTGGGCAAACTCAAATCAGATGCTGAGGACTTTCTGGGTGAGACCATTAACGAAGCCGTCATCACGGTGCCCGCTTATTTCAATGATGACCAGAGAAAAGCAACCGTTGATGCCGGTAAAATAGCCGGGCTGGATGTAAAGCGCATCATTAATGAGCCCACGGCAGCCGCACTCGCTTATGGACTCGACAAGGAAAACAAAGTTGATCAAACCATCGTGGTCTTCGACCTGGGTGGGGGAACCTTTGATGTTTCAGTTCTGGAACTTTCAGAGGGGCTGTTTGAGGTTAAATCCACCAATGGCGATAACCACCTCGGTGGAGATGACTGGGACCAATGTCTGATTAACCATATCGCGGATCAATTTGAAAAGGACAATGGAATCGATCTGCGTAAGGATCCCATGGCGCATCAGCGCTTGAAAGAAGCCTCGGAAAAAGCCAAGAAAGAGCTCTCAAATGTTACCCAGACCAGTATCAACCTTCCTTATGTAACCGTTGGGTCATCAGGCCCGCTACATCTGGATATGGATATTAGCCGCGCCAAATTCGAGGACCTCACCCGTAATCTTCTGGATCGATGTAAGGGACCGGTTAGAAAATGTCTGGATGATGCCAGTATTGACACCAGCGAGATTGCTGAGATTATTCTAGTAGGAGGCTCCACACGTATGCCTGCAGTACAGGAATTGGTCAAGGGGCTTATTGGAAAAGAACCTCATAAAGGGGTTAACCCTGATGAAGTGGTTGCTCTGGGTGCGGCCATTCAGGCCGGTGTTTTATCGGGAGATGTGAAAGATGTTCTGCTTCTCGATGTTACTCCGCTTTCTCTGGGTATTGAAACCATGGGCGGAGTAGTCAGCAAGATCATTGAGCGCAACACCACCATTCCCAGTAAAAAGTCTCAAGTCTACTCTACTGCGGCAGACAACCAGCCGGCGGTTTCCATTCAAGTTCTGCAAGGTGAAAGAGAGATGGCTCATGATAACAAAAGTGTCGGACAGTTTGATTTGACGGGAATTCCGCCATCTCCACGCGGGGTACCTCAGATCGAAGTAACCTTTGATATCGATGCCAACGGAATTTTAAATGTAACAGCCAAAGACATGGGAACCGGAAAATCCCAGTCCATTGTGATTCGCAACTGTTCCGGACTTTCCAAGGACGAAGTGGAAAAGATGGTACAGGAGGCTGAAAAGAATCGTGAAGATGACCAAAAGAAACGCGAAGAGGTAGATATCAAAAACAGTGCTGAAAATTTGCTGTTTACGACGCGCAAATCCCTTGCTGATTATCGTGAAAAACTCAGCGATGAAGATGTCTCTGAGATTGAAGCGGCCATGAAGGAATTTGAGGAAGTTATCAATTCCGGTGATACCGAGAAGATAAAGTCCGAGACCGAAACCTTCATGAAAAAGGCTCAAAAACTCGGTGAAGTTCTCTATAAGGAACAGCAAGCCGCTCAGGGAGAGGCTCAAGCCGGCCCCGAAGGTGCTGGCGCAACCGCTGAAGGAGATGCAAGTTCCTCTACGGATGAAAATGTGGTGGATGCCGAATTTGAAAAGGTGGACGATGAGAAGGGGGCTTAAAAGAGAGGTTCTAGGGGGTTTAGTCGAAGGCTTTAAGGTGAAAGAAGAAGGAGGCAGGAGATAGAATCCCTGATTCTTGACGACCTGTATTCTTGATTTAAGAGGGATCATTTTAATGAGTGAAAAAGAAGATTGTTATTCTGTTTTGGGCGTGGCTAAAAACTGCGGTGAGCCTGACTTAAAGAAGGCTTACCGTAAATTAGCCGTAAAATACCATCCGGATAAAAACCCGGGAGATCAGAGAGCCGAGCAAAAGTTTAAGGAAGTCCAGGAAGCTTACGATATTCTTTCAGACCCTAAAAAGCGATCCACCTACGATCAGTTTGGCCATGCCGCCTTTCAACAGGGCGGCAGTGGAGGTTCTGGCAATCAATTCGACATGGGAGACCTCTTTGGAGAAATCTTTGGAGACAGCCCATTCAAGGATATCTTTGGTTCCTTTGGGGGGGCTCAAGGCAGCGGAGGCCGTAGCCGACCCCGTCGCGGAGCTGACATCCAGTACCAGATGGAGCTGAAATTCGAAGACGCGGTCTTTGGTAGCAAAACAGAGATTTCCGTTCCGCGTACCGAAGAATGCAATACCTGTGGAACCCGGGGTGCTGTTGATCGCAATGATATAGCCACCTGTCCCGTTTGTAATGGACGTGGACAGGTTCAGCGTACCCAAGGGGTTTTCAGCATGTCGACAAGCTGTCACCAATGTTCGGGTCAGGGTCAGGTCATTAAAAAACCCTGTAAAAGCTGCCAGGGTCACGGCTATGTAAAACGCAGTTCCAAACTAGCTGTAAGTATTCCTCCCGGTGTGGACGATGGTTTTCGCATCAAGCTACGCCGTGAAGGCGAAGCTGGCAGAAGTGGTGGGCCACCCGGGGATCTGTATCTTCTTATTCGTGTTCAGGAGCACGAGTTTTTTGAACGCGATGGTAATCATATCATCCTGCATCAGAAACTCTCCTTTGCCCAGGCGGCTCTGGGATGTACCGTAAAAGTTCCCACATTAACTGCAGGCGTTAAGCTCTCTATCCCTTCCGGAACTCAGTCTGGTCAGATATTTCGCGTACGCGGAGAAGGGGTGGAGAATGTTCACGGGGGAGACAAAGGTGATCAACTGGTAGAAATCGCAGTTGAGACACCAAGAAACCTCGACAATCGTCAAAAAGAAATTCTCAAAGAATTTGCAGACCTCCGTGGCGAAGAACTCGAAAACGCCGATTTCATCGATCGCGTCACCGAAAAGGTAAAAGACTTTTTTGGGTAAAGAGAAGAGTTTTAAGCACGAAAGGTTGAAGAAGCAGATGAATCCCCTGGTCAAGCCAGAGGATGACGAGAATTGGGGAAGAAACTATAGGAGCTATAGGTATCTACAGCTTGACCGGGAGATCCATTTAAATGGTCATAAAGAATCTTGTTCTTCATTCTGAATTCTGTCTCCTGAATTCTTTATTTCAAAATTTTCTTCGAAAAATTTCTGAATGTATAAATGCTTTTTGAATTGGCGTGAATCTCGCACGGCTTCTTGAGGGTTGTGCCTGTGTTTCCCGCTCCTGACGTTTAGATTCGCTCACCCTGGCCTCGGTCCGTGGCTCTTGAACCTCAGGCCGGTTTTTGTCCTGCGACTTCGTGTGCAGAGATTCGATCAACTGCTCGACTTCTGAGATCAATGCCTTCAAAACGTCTTACCTCCGGGTAATCTCTAGATCCGGCTCTTGTTCTGCGATGGATGAGCGCATTTTGGTATCTGCTTCCATATTTCGGATTTGATGATAATCATGGACTCCGAGACGTCCGGCTCGCAGAGCATCCGCCATGGCCTCAGGAACCTTGGCCTGAGCCTCAATAAGACGCGCCTTCATATCCTGCTCCTTGGCGATATTTTCTTCCTTGGAGGCCCTGGCATTGGCGACCCTTTGGGCCGCCTTGGCCTCAGCGATCTGCTTGTCAGCTTCGGCTTGCTCTATCTGCAGTCCGGCTCCCACATTTTTCCCCACATCCACGTCCGCTATATCAATCGAGAGAATTTCAAAGGCCGTGTTTTTGTCCAAATCACGCTTCTCAACCTCCTCAGAGATGCTGTCTGGATTCTCTAAAACCTCTTTATGATTTTCGCAAGACCCGATTCGAGTACAGATTCCTTCACCCACTCTTGCCAAAATCGTGTCTACACCAGCCCCACCCACCAATTTCTGAATATTGGCGTGAACCCTCTCATTAATAAATCTTGACTGGTAGTCATC
>CAZRLV010000228.1:0-1055 GCA_964600955.1 uncultured bacterium | reverse complement strand
ATATTGGCTTTGACGGTAATCTGGGCCTTGGCTTTGACCTGAATCCCGTCTTTAGCCATATTTTCAACCAACTGGGTCTTAATCACCTTGGGCGTTACGCACATCTGAACCGCCTCAAGCACATTGCGGCCGGCCAGATCAATGGCTGTTGCCGTACGAAAATCAAGGGGTAAACGGGCTCTATCAGCACTAATTAACGCATCAATCACCAACTGAACATTACCGCCTGAGAGAAAATGGGTCTCCAACTGATCCTTATCAATACCCACCAAATTACTCTTGGAGCCCATGATTAAGGCCCTCACTACAGTAGTAGGGGGAATCCCGCGAAAACGCATGATAAAAAGATCAATCAGCCCAACCCGGACAGAACAGGCCTTGGCCTCCAGCCAAAGAGGAATCGGAATAAAAGTTGTGAATACAATCAGCAGGAATAATAGCCCGCCACCCAAAAGAAAAGCCAAACCCATCAAGCCTTCAAACATGTTCTCAACCCTCCTATTTTTGGATCATTATAAACTTCCGCAAATCGCATTATACACTAATTCACAAAAAAGACCTTGCCAAATATCAATTCAGGAGTACAATGTCAAGTTCTTTCTTTGACTTGTGTTTTAGTGAGGCTTAAAAGGATCTGGGAATAAATCTATGATGAAAGATGTAGAAACATACAGCGATATTTACCGCAAAGTTTTCAGCAGGTTTTCCAACCCGAGCGCAATCAATGATCGTGAAGACGGAGTTTGGCGTCAGAAATCCACCCAGGATTTTCTTGAAATTGTGAAATTCCTCTGTCTTGGACTGAGGGAGCTTGGATTCAAAAGAGGAGACACCCTTGGACTCCTGGGAAATTCCTCGCTGGAATGGGTCAGTTTGGATTTCGCGGCCATTCTAGCCGGCGGAGTTACCGTTCCCTTTTTTGCCAATATCTCTGAAAAAAACTTCCGCTTCCAGATCCAGGATGCTGATGTAGAACTATTTTTCGTAGCCGGAGACGAAGAATGGGAAGTCCTGCAAGCGAATCGTAAGGACTTGAAATCTGTTATTTGCAAAAA
>CAZRLV010000227.1:0-6140 GCA_964600955.1 uncultured bacterium | reverse complement strand
ATCATAAAATCACAACTCGCTAGGCTCAACGCGCAAAATCCCAACACCAATCAAATTGGTGATCATGGCAGAACCCCCGTAACTCAAGAAAGGCAGGGGTAACCCAGTTGGCGGCGCAAGTCCGACTACCACCATCAAATTGAGAAGAACTTGAAACGTAATAAACGCAGTAACCCCAAAAGCTAATAGTTTGCCCAGTGAATCACGACGATATAAAGCAATCCTCACCCCCCTCCATAAAAAAATAAGAAAGGCAAAAATGATGACACAAGAGCCCAGGAAGCCAAACTCTTCTCCAATCACCGCAAAAATAAAATCAGTATGCTCCTCAGGAAGATAGAAGTATTTTTGCCGCGACTGCCCCAACCCCAGGCCCGATAACCCTCCGCTTCCAAGAGAAATTTTGGATTGGATCACCTGATACCCGGAGTCCAGCTTATGCCCCCCCGGGTCCAAATAAGCAAGCACCCTTTGCAGTCGGTAAGGGGTTTTCCACACCTGATATCCTACAGTAGCCAACCCAATGAAAACTACAGTGAACAGGACTCTACGACTGGAGTACAGCGAAAAAATCATGAAACACCCGATGAGAGCGATCAGCAAAGCCGTGGATAGATCGGGTTGAAAAAGAACAAGACCTGAAACAAAACCTAAAAAGAGCAAATGCGGCAAAACCAGGGAAGCAAATTTATGACTATGGCGGTGCACCTGGGAAAAAGAAACAGCTAGAAAAAGAATGTAAAAAACCTTGAAATACTCTGAAGGCTGAACCCTGAACCCCAGGTCAAGCCATCGATAGGAACCACCGGCTTCTACACCGATCCCTGGAACATGAACCATGATCAGCAGGAGGGTAAAAAGAATACAAAGTGGTGCCGCAACCTTGGCCAGTCGACGGTAGTCAAAATAAGCAAAGCAGGTCATAGCAACCAGCCCAACCATAACTCTGATGGCCTGTTTTTTTACATAAAAAACTGAATCGTCAAATTTATGAATGGAGAGAATGGATGATGAGGAATACACCATAACCAGGCCCATAGAAAGTAGGAACAGGACCACAAATAACAGAAGTTGATCTGGGTACTGATAGGTTTCTGTCGTATCGCAGCGTCTGCGATATCGAATCCTCACTGCTGCTGGACGAACGCCTTGAATGACTTCCCCCTTTCCTCGAATGAAGAAAACTGATCCAAACTTGAAAAGCCTGGACTTAGCATGACACAGTCCCCCAAGTCTGAAGACTCATCAAGATGATGTAGTAGTTCGTCAAATCCGTGACAGGCACTAACCTCAAAGCCGCGACGCTGTAAGTCTGGCCCAAAATCAGCCAGATCTCCATAAATATAGAGCTTGTGAATCTTCGACTCAAACTGCGTGAGCTGATCAAAGAAATCCGTAAGAATCAGGTTCTTACTCTTGCCCCCCAGCATCAATGAAATCTGCTGACAACCAATATTCTCAAGAGCGAAAATTGTGGCTCCGGGGGTTGTCGACTTTGAATCATTCACATAAAGTACGCCCTCCCGATCAGCCACGGGTTCGAGACGATGTTCTAACGCTTCAAAACTATAGTTCCCAAGAGCTCCTGTGTCAGATCCACATAGAATCAAAACCCAAAAACCAAGTCGGTAACCAGAGCGTAGATGCGGCGGGCAGGCCCCCGGGTCAAAAAAGCGACCCTGGAACTTAAACCTGCCCTCGGAATACTTCAGGGACGCACCCGAATTTTTTAGCGCAAATGAATGGACCCTCTTGGGTATCTTCTCAAATTCATGCGGAATAAACCCCTGTCCTTCAGGCTTGAGAAGATCAAAAATCCTTAGCTTTGTGTCTCGGTAGTGATTCAGGTCAGGATGCCAATCCAAATGATCGGCTTCAAAGGATGTGAGAAGTGCAAAATCCAAAAAAGGCTTGCTCAGTGAAAATATCTGGAAACTGGAAAGCTCCAAAATCACAAAATCCGCTGAAGAACTCCTATCCAAAAAGCTTGACAGGGGCTGGCCATAGTTTCCAGCGAGAATACAATCGTAACCCTGAGCACTGAGAAAATCATAGATGAGTTTACAGACCGTAGACTTTCCGTTGCTACCCGTTACCCCAATGACCCGACATGAAAATAAGGCTACGCCATACTCAATTTCATTGCGAACCTGAAATCTATCAAAGACGGGATGGGTGCAGGGAATTCCCGGAGGACAGTAGACTTCGTCAAAATTTTGGGATAAAGCTTCCTGAGGGTTCAATCTTTGATCTTCTGGAAAACCCTCAAGTTCAACGGGATCATCACTTGAAACCCAAAGAGAAATGCCGGGATCTTGCGATAAAACCTTGTGCAGATCCCTATTCGTTTTTCCTATTCCAAACAGCAGAACTTTTTTCAATTTCCGTCACCCCTCCCGTGACTCTATTCATACTCGCAAGGTTAGTTCAAAGTCTATACAAAATCAATGAATAAGTAAGGTATTTTGTATGATTTATCGCTAATAGCCCCGGCTCAACGGCGGGGTAAGCGGCAACGGGGGCAGTTTTGCGGGGTATAGATACGGCAGAAACGGCAGCGATAGCGAATACCTGGGCGCTTGCCTCTCGCTGAGAGCCTTCTTTCGCCCTTGACCGATGGTTTTACGGGTTTCGCCTTTGGCTTCTTCTTTGCTTTATTAGCAGCCTGTCTAGCTTCAGCCTGCTTTTTCAGTATTTTAAGAGCCCCGGAAGGCTGATAGGGGTTGCCTGTAAGCCAGGCCAATTTCTGACGGACCCTTTCAATGCGCTGCATGGCCGCATTTTTCCAAGCTTCATGCGGAGATGCGAAAACACTGTTTCCCGCCAGGAAAAAAAATACCATCAGGGCCTGCAATCCTATTTCTAATCTAAGGCTTCGCAACATAGGTACCAATAAAATCGGGAAAAACCCCCACTAAGTTTATGATTAAGAAAGGCTTTGAGGCTGAAGGGGGATAGGCTTGAAGGTAGGAGAAGAAGAATAAAATAAAGAACTATAGAACTATCGGAACTAGAGAACTATAGAATATGAAGCGAAAGAAAAGTCCAAGATGGATCCCCCGGTCAAGCCGTAGGATGACGGATTTTGATTTCCTATTCCGATGATGCCTCTAGTTCCGATAGTTCTCTAGTTCCTTCTGCACTTTCCCCCCTCTTCATTTTTTGACAAATGAGCTCGCAGAGGCCAAAATAGGCAGGCACGATTGTCATCAACGCATGACGGGATAACAAAATGCCTGATTCAGAAGAAAGTAAAACCTTTGCCTTTCGTGTAACAGGGCGTGTGCAAGACGTGTGCTTTAGATATTTTACCTGCCAGCAAGCCAGAGCCCTTGGAGTGTCTGGCGAAGTTCGCAATGAGGGTGATGGATCCGTCTGCGGAAAAGCAGCGGGCTCGCCAGAGAACCTTGAGAAATTTTTTGATCATCTTAGAGTAGGCCCCAACATGGCACGCGTAGATGAGCTCAGTTTATACGAAACCCGTGAAGTCCTTTCGGTGGGATTTCATATTGCTTGATGAGTTAAGCCCCATGCGAGACTACTCTGAGCTTATCCAATCTAAAACCAGGGCCATTGCAGCCCAGAAAACGCGAATCCCCCTTGAGAAAATCTTTCACAATGTTAAGCCCACCACAGAAAGCCTGTACTCTCAAATATCTAAAAGAAAGACTCTCTCCATCATCCTTGAACTGAACTCAGACCAGTGCATTCCACCCCAGGAATCCTTGTTTCCGGGGGTCGTTGGCTTTTCACTGACCTCTGAGGCAAATCCAGATTCAGTAAGCTGTAGTCTACCTAAAATCCATAATGACCTGATTCTTGAACCCTATCAGATCTACCAAAGCCGCTTTCTAGGATTCAATCTTCTGCCTTTATACATAGGAAGCCTTGAGGAAAGTGAGCTTCTAAGCCTCTTTTTATTGGCAAGGCAACTGGGAATGGGGGCCATTTTCTCGGTTTCCAACCAAAAAGAACTCGAAAAGGCTATCAGTTCTCCAGCCAATTTTATTGGGTTAGATGAGGTGGATTATTTTGGAGACAATTTAAAAATTGATCAAATCTGCGAGATGGCCGAGGAAGTCCCCGAAGAAAAGTTTATCCTGACTCGTCTGAGCGAAGCTAAAATACAAGATATTGACAAACTGAGCGAAGCCGAGATTAACGCCGTGACCCTGCCCTGCCCCGAAACCTCCAGAAAACTTGGAAATCTCAAACGAAGGTTGGCTGAACTACCTACCTGACAGCCCCTGCGGGCAAGGCATTCTTCGCGCCCTGGTTCTTGACCAGACCAATACACTCACGGACTTGCTCCATGGTTTGCTCTGCTCGCTCTGCTGCTTTGCGAGCACCCTCGTGCAAAAGGTCATTAAGGTAGTCCTGATCTTGAATATATCCCTGGTATTTTTCCTGAATTGGGGCAAGAAATTCCACAACTTTATTAGCGGTTTCCACTTTCAGATGCCCATATTTAAGCCCCTTAAACCGCTCTACCACAAGCTCAATATTCTCACCACTGATTACTGAGAACAGCGTCAGAAGATTAGAGATTCCCGGCTTCCCCTCCTCATCATAAGAAATCTCGCTACCCGAGTCCGTGACCGCAGATTTCAATTTTTTCTCTATTTTTGAGGGCGGGTCCAAAAGCCAGAGATTGGCCTTCTCATTTTCATCGGACTTAGACATTTTTCGAGTCGGATCCTGCAATGACATAATGCGGGCGCCAACCTTGGGAATGAAGGGCTTTGGGATCTTCAGCAACTCCGGGGAGTAAAGCGAGTTGAGGCGCTGAGCAAGGTCACGGGTAAGCTCTAGATGCTGCTTTTGATCTTCTCCAACCGGCACAAGATCCGTCTGATACAAAAGAATATCTGCCGCCATTAACAAGGGATAGGTTAATAACCCGGCATTTATATTGCGTTCATTTTTCTGGGATTTTTCTTTAAATTGAGTCATACGCTGTAGCTCACCCAATCCAGAATGACAACTGAGAACCCAGGAAAGCTCAGCATGCTGTGGAACATGGGACTGGATAAACAAAACACTTTTTTGCGGATCAATCCCACAGGCCAGATATTGAGCCGCCAAGGAAAGACAACGCTCTCTAAGCTCCCCAGGGGCTTGACGAACCGTAATGGAATGCAAATCCGCCACCATAAATAGGCAGGTGTATTCTGCCTGAAGCTCTAGCCAATTGCGTACGGCGCCAATATAGTTTCCGATATTCAAATCCCCGGAAGGCTGAATTCCACTCAATAAAACGGGCCGCTCCATCATCGTGGAGCCAAGGTACTCCAGACTAAGTTCCATTGGCAACTGAAACTGGACCGGCATGACTGAAAACTTCGCGGTAGCAAAGCCCAGCAGACACCCTCATGGGCGGCTCAGGGTCAGCCATCGCAAGCGCCTGCTGAAGCAAGTCAAAACCTGGCTTAAAAGCGGCGGATTCGGGATCCAAACCACAGACCCTGAGGTGATTTCTCATGCGTTGGGGCAGTTCCACCGAAACCTCGCGGGACAAAGGACAAGGGTGCGCCCCAGTCCAAACCAGGGAAAAATCATTTTCCTCTAAGCTACGCACTACCTCCGGAAAAAGCGGGGGAGGATTTACAGACTTCAACTCAGGAAACCAGGAATAGAGCCGCCAGTCTGTAAAATCTACGGGGTCATGGTAGTTCAAAAGCAGGCCACCCCCTTGCACAAGAAAGGTACGCATCCTCTGGAGCAGGACTGCGAGGTTTTGCCCGGGCAAGCTGGCATCAATGTAAATCAGATCAAAGAAGGCTCGGGAAAAGGTTTGCTGCAACGGAGAGCGGCAAAATAAAACTGCCGTCTTGAGTCGGCCTTGAGCCTGCTCAAAAAGTGCAGGGTTCGGTTCAATTCCATAAAGCTCAAAATCCGCCTGAGCGACGGATCCAAGAAGCTCAAGCCAGCTGCCATTTCCAGGATGAACTTGCAAAATCCGGATTTTGCGTGAAGACCCCCCGCGCCGAAAGACTAAACTCTCAACCCCTGGGTGTAAGCCGGGAGAAATCAGCCCTGGCGGCACAGCCGCCAGAGACAAATCAGGAGATGAAATCATGGCAAAAATCATTTGGACCAAAATAGATGAAGCACCCGCTCTTGCGACCTACTCACTTTTG
>CAZRLV010000226.1:0-6165 GCA_964600955.1 uncultured bacterium | reverse complement strand
ACACCAATTGCAAAAAAAAGCTACGATTCTCGGTTGCCATTCATCGCCCATGAGAAAGCACCCCCTCGATCTCTCTGAAAATCTCCAAATCGGCAAACAGGTTTTGTGTAATGGACCCCGATGGACAGGCGGCCACACAGGTCCCACAGCCTTTGCACAGTACTTCATTGATTTCGGCTACGGACTCTTTGGGAAGGAAGGTAATAGCGTCATAAGGACAAAGTGGCAGGCAGGACTTGCAACCCGAACAATCCTCTGCATCAATTTGAGCGGTATTGGGCTCCATTTCAATATAACCACGGTCGAAAAGCTCCATGACTCCGGCAGCTGCAGCACCCGCCTGTGCCACGGTTTCAGGAATATCCTTGGGCCCCTGGCAGCTTCCTGCTAGAAAAATCCCGTCTGTTGCCGTATCCACCGGGGCCAGTTTGGGATGTTTTTCGAGAAAGAACCCACCTGTGGAGCAGGAGATATTGAAGGTACGGCGCACGTCTTCGGCGTCTTCGCGTGGTTCGAGTCCGGTAGAGAGCACCACCATATCCACGGGAATACGGCGTACAAAACCCGCCAGCGTATCTTCAGCCTGCACGATAATGCGTCCCTCTTCCTCTTTATTGAAGGCAAAGTCGCTCACTTCGGAAACGCGACCGCGAATAAAATGCACACCCTCGGCCAGCAGGCGGTCATAGAACTCATCATAGTCTTTGCCGGGGGTGCGCATATCGATATAAAAATTATAGATTTCAGCCCCGCTATGTTCCTTGATTAGATGAGCCATTTTCAGTGAGTACATACAACAGACTTTGGAACACCAGCGATTGGTTTTTTCGTCCCTTGAGCCCACACAGTGAATGATTGCGACGCTGCCCGGTATAGAGCCGTCCTTGAGCACTACCTTACCCTCGGTGGGTCCCGAAGCGTTTAGCATGCGCTCCACTTCGAGGGCCGTGTAAACCTGATCATATTTTCCGTATCCATATTGCGGCGTGCGCACGGGATCAAAAGCCTTGAATCCGGTTGAAACAATAATGGCCCCAACTTCAAGCTCCTCGGTCACATCCTGCAGACTAAAATCAATGGCATCGCGGTCACAGGCTTCCACACAAGTCTTGAGACATTTTCCTGATTTAAGTTCGATACAGGTATGCGGGTCAATCATGACCACCTGGGGGGTCGCCTGAGGAAAAGGCATGAAAACGGGTTTGCGCTTTGCCAGTCCCATGGAAAATTCATCCTTGAACTTGGGTTTTTTATAAACACAGGCATCGACACAGTTCATGCAACCTACACAGGCATCTTCGTTGATATGGCGGGTCCTGCGCCGGATCTTCACTGTGAACTGTCCCACATACCCTCCAACCTCCAAAACATCCGAGCAGGTCCACAGGGTGATATTTTCATGATTTTTTACCCGCGACATTTTGGGGGTCAAAATGCAGGCTGCGCAATCCAGGGTAGGAAAGGTTTTGTCAAACAAAGCCATATGCCCACCAATGGTCGGTTCACGTTCCACGAGGGTTACCTGCTTGCCGGAATCCGCTAGACGTAAGGCGGCTTCAATCCCGGCAATGCCTCCCCCAACCACTAGGGCTTTTGGTAATACATCCACTCTTCGCTTTTCAAGTGCTTTATGGTGGGGAACTCTCTGCAAGGCCCCCAGGAGGAGTTCCTCAGCCTTTTTTGTAGCCTCAATTCTATCTTCATGGACCCAGGAATTGTGCTCACGAATATTGACCATTTGAAAATAATATGGATTTAGTCCCCCTTTTTCCACGGCCGAGCGAAAGGTAGGCTCATGCAAGAGAGGTGAGCAGGAGGCTACGATAATACGATTGAGCTGATAGTCTTTGATATCTTGCCCGATAAGTTCTTGCCCCGGATCGGAGCACATATATTTGTAGTCCCTTGAAATGGCAACTCCCGCCTGTTCCCTAGCAAAATCAGCGACCCTTGCGGTATCCACCATGCGGGCGATATTACTACCGCATTGACAGATATAGACTCCTATGCGAATTTCGGGCAATCCCCCTTTGGATATTTCAGGACTCATGATTTCCCTCCCGCGTTGCTTTAGTGATGAGTTCTGTCGCAGGAACAATACATCGTCGCAGGGATGTAGCCTCGGGGCCAAGTCCAAAGGCTTGCGCCATCAATTGGGTGAAGTAAACTACCGGGATACTGACATTTTCATATTCCCTGGCGATCTCATCTTGAAAAGCATCCAGATTGAATTGACAAAGGGGACATAGCGTTACCACCAGATCCGCACCATGGCGTTTAGCCTCGCGTAGTAACTGGTAGCAGAGCCGTAGCCCTGCCTGAGGCAGGGTTCCGGTCAAACTGCCGCCGCAGCAGCGTGTTTTACCGGAATATGCGAGAACTTTGACCCCCAGAGTCTTTAAGAGCTGGTCCATAGTTGTGGGATTACTTTGGTCGTCAAAACTCGCAAATGGTCTCACAATCTGACAGCCGTAGTACGGAACAACTTTCAGGCCCTTGAGCGGCTTCTTAACATGGGCTCGGATCTTTTCCAGCCCCAGATCCCGTACCAAAACCTCAATAGGGTGCTTGATTTTCAAAGATCCCTTGTAGTTTAAACCAATATCCTGGAGTGAGTTCCGTATCCGGGGACCCATTTCCTTGTCTTCTTCCAGTACTCGTCGGGTTTTCTCAAGATCCAGGTAGCAGGCGCTACAGGGTGCCAACACCTCATCACCCTGTTTCTCAGCCAGTGCAAGGTTTCTCCCCCCCAGCGAGTAAGCCATGGATTCATCTACAGACATATAGGCGGTTGCCCCGCAACAATTCCAGTCCTCGATTTCGCGCATCTCAAGGCCCAATTCAGAAAACACTGCCAGAAGCGACTCCTCATAAGCCTTTCCGCATCCCTTCAATGAACATCCCGGAAAATAGGCATAGCTCATGGGCTAACCTCCTCCTCGTGGCTCTTGTCCAGAAGTTTTCGCAGCGATTCCGTGTGTTCAATCGTCTCGTTTACAAATCCAAAGCGCCCTGTCCAGAGCAGCTTGAGCCCCAGACCCAGCATTCCAAAAACTTTCCAGGGGCTGGTTTTGAGTAGAAACTTAGCACCCAAGATGGTTTCATTGACCCTGCCGTGCTGGCGCACCATGGAGAAAAACTCACGGGCCAGGACAGGAAGGGATAAATTCTCAGGAAATATCTTCTCTTGGATCGCTGTACGTTTGAGGGCATAGAGAATATCGGTAACCTTGATCTCCTTTGGACATTCCACACGACAGGAATAACAAGAGGCACAGAGCCAGATGGAATTGCTTTTGAGGACTTCGTTCTTGAACCCATCGCGGGTGAGTCCGATGATCTTGCGCGGGGGATGATCCATGTAGATGCTCAGGGGGCAGGTCCCGGAACAAGTCCCGCATTGTATACACTGACTGAGTCGGTCACAGCCAGATTTGTCCGAGATCATGCGGGCAAAATCTGGATCCCCCTCATTTTCGAACTTGATTGTCTGCTCCAGGCCATGCATGGACATCCTCCTCTCATTCGACGGTCAGAGATATCTAGGCAAAACCCATGCCAAAAAAAACACTGGCTCCAGCAAGAAAACATTCGATGCAATCGACCGGAAATCAGCACTATCTCAGCCAGGTGGCTGTTGACCCGGGCAGGGATGTGAGGCTGGATAGGTGTCTTTTTGGCAAATTCACATCACGGATCAAGTCAAGATGACAGGAACTAGAGTATTTTTCAGAAACTTATAGCCACGGAAGATATGCCTGCAAACTAGGGCCGAATCAGTCATTGATCCGGTCTGTATCAAACAGCCACATAATTATATAAACCGCTCTAAATCCTTGGAAGTAGAACCTCTACCTGGGTTCCCTTATTTATTTGGCTGTCAATTTTAATACTTCCCTGGTGAGCGTTTACGATGGCCCAGGCCGTAGCCAGTCCCAGACCTGCCTGGTCCTGAGTCTGCCATCCTGAAAAAAAGGGTTCGAAAACCCTCTCCAGGATCTTTTCATCCATACCTCTACCCGTATCTGAAATGGAGAGACGCAGATATGCCCCCGTGGAAAGTTTTGGATGATTTGACCGCACAGAATAATCCTCAAGCCCGATTGAGAGCAGTCCTCCTGATTCCTGCATGGCAATTTTTGCGTTGGAGCATAGACTGAAGACTAACTGGCGCAGATGGGCCTGATCCCCATGAATTTTAGCAGTCTTTGCCCGAAAAGAGGTTTCGAATTGAATGGTCGTTGGCAAGTCTGCGGCAATCGGTTTTAGGCTGTCTTGAATCACAGACTGTACTTCCAGGTTGCAAAAAGACTGAATAGCACTATCACTCAAAATGAGAAGTTGACGTGTTAATTGTGCGCCCTGCTCAGCTCTGCTAACAATTTGTCGAGCGCTGGCCTTTAAATCGTGATCCTGAAGACCGGACTCGGCAATGAGTTCCGCGTGGCCCAACATGACTGCGAGAGTATTGTTAAGAACATGAGAGATCCCCCCGGCAAAATCCGCCATGGACTTGAGACGCAAATTTCTACGTGCTAATTTCTCAGCTTCAGCCTCTTTTGTAGAGTCACGAGAAACCAGAACAATAGCTGATAAGTTACCCTTGGCGCTCATGACGGGACTGATGGTTAGACTCTCGATCAAGTCGTCTCCATCCTTGCGCTTGGACGTAAACCGACCGGACCAGGACTGACCTGAGTTCAGATTTTCCCAAACCCCATCAAATCCAGAATCCGCCTCTGATCGCCTGAATAAGACCTCAGGGATTTGATCTAGCAGCTCACTTTTTGAATGGAGCGTGAACCTTAAATAAGACGGGTTGGCATATTGAATACAGCCCAGTGCATCCGTAATTAGTACGCCTTCGCCCATGTGTTCAGCCACGGTCCCAAGCTGTAATACCTTTCTGAGGGTGTCGCGTAACCGCGCAAAGTCTCCCGGATAGTCGAGGACAATGGGACGATCGAGGGAGCTTTGGTGGACCGATTCTGTGACATTTCTCATCTCTGTTAGAAAATAGCGTAGAGTTTGAGATACGCGGTTCAGACTTCGACTGAGGTCCTGAATCACGCCCTCACCCGAGATCTTGATGGGCTTTCCAAAACGCCCCTCGGTAAGATTGACAAGGACTTCTGCCATACGTTGAAGGGGCAAGACAAGATTCCCATGCACATATAGGATGGAAGTCACCAGATAAAAAAGGGCGATAACTCCCAGGGTCAATAAGAACACAATTAGATAATTCACGCTAAGCGAGGATCGCTCTTGAAGTTTTCCCACCAGACCATCCATAGTCAAGGTCAGGCGATAGGCGCGTATCCGTAAATCTCGATCTAAGTCCGGGGCCTCTCCTCCGGGGGCCATCAATTTCATTTTTGTCTTAAACTCAGCCCACTGGGACTCTACCTGATTCAATAGGGGGAAAAGATCTGAGCTTATGGCAGGGATTTCAACCAGGGCAGAATTTTCCGGAGCAAAGCCAAGCGTAACCGGCCCCCCGAATCGAAGGGCTTTTAGGGTTCTTTCAAAAACCCCGACGGCTCTGTTGAAGCGACTCATGTTTTGGGCAGATTCATCCCAAACAAGGGTCTCATTCAAGGCAAGCTGGACCAACATGCGCTCACGTCCTGCCACGTTCAACACGAGACTATCCCGACGATGTTCAAACAGGACCCAGATACTGCCCAGTGCCCCGATTCCTCCCAAAATAAAAAGCAGCCACAAAGGCCCCAGGATGCGTCTATTTAATGAAAACCGCATAAAAAAATCTCGCAAAGCTACGCAGGGAGCGTAATCCAAAACTAGCCGCGAAATCCGTGCCAATGGGGAATTCCAGAGAAAGAATTCAGGAGACAGGAAAAAGAAGAGAAGGAATCAAAGGGAGCATAGGAATCAGAGGAAACATAGGAAGTTGAAGAGAGGATGGATCCCCCGGTCAAGCCGGAGGATGACAGAAATCAAGAATCATAGGAATCAGAGGTAGCAGAGGAATCCAAGGAATGAAGAAAAAATCTTTACGACCTTGTGAGTGGATCCCCCGGTCAAGCCGCAATGGTGTTTAGTGAAGGTGTCATTGGGTATGAATGCCCACAGATAACGTCATCCTCCGACTTGATCGGGGGATCCATGTGTGCCAGGCATGGCCCACAACTTAGAGGTGAAAGT
>CAZRLV010000225.1:0-6188 GCA_964600955.1 uncultured bacterium | reverse complement strand
ACTCCTTCCCCCTTTTCAACCTTTCGTGTTTTTCATGAATACCAATCTTCATCAGGATTTCCCCCAACTTGCAACCCTTGCTGCACCTCAATCACCCTCAGAACTTCATCACCATTATTTCGCAAAATATGGGGACTCCAACGTGCGATGGCTATGATATCTCCGGCGCTGCGGGTTAGGCTGGTTTCCTCGATCTTGACCCAGGCCTCTCCCGCAAGAATGGTCCAGGTTTCATGGCGGTTTTTATGATAGTGATTTTGCAGCTCTTCGCCAGGGTTGAGGGTTAATTCAAGAACCCTGTAGTCTTCATTCTCAGCCAAGATCATTTGATTCATTCCAGCCCTTTATGGTTTAACCCTCGTCCTCAGACCCTGGTTTTAAGGGAATCTCTAGCTTTTTAATCAACTTTGAGAGATCGTTTCGATTATATCCCACAGCTTCGGCGGTCTGCGAAATTCTATGGTTATTTCTGCGCAAATGATACGTAAAAAACCTTTTATGAAAAGCATCGGTCACCTGGGCTTTGGCCGTTTTATAATCTAAATCACCGTAGGGAATCTGAACCCGATAATCCTCTTTGCCGGTGAACTGAACGACATCAACGACATCTGTGTAGCCAATGATCTGATTTTCCGTCAAAATAGCAATGCGCTCAATCGTGTTTTTAAGCTCACGCACATTTCCCGGCCAATGGTGATTCATCAGAAGTTCCAAAGCTTCTTCAGATATACTGCGTTTGAAGCCTGTTCTGCGGTGGAAACTTTCCAAAAAACACTCGGCAAGATCACTGATATCTTCACTGCGCTCTCTGAGCGCAGGCATTTGAATGGGGAATACATTCAATCGGTAGAAAAGATCTTCTCGAAATTCACGGACCTTTACCGCCTCTTCAAGCGAACGGTTTGTGGCAGCAATCACCCGCACATCGACTTCTATCGGTCGCACCTCCCCTACGGGAACAATCGCCTTCTCCTGTAAAACTCTGAGAAGCTTGGCCTGCATGGGCATGGGCAAATCCCCGATTTCATCGAGAAAAATTGTCCCACCGTCAGCCTCCTCAAAACTTCCTGTCTGATCCCGATCGGCTCCTGTAAATGCCCCCTTTCTGTGGCCAAACAACTGACTCTCAAAAAGCCCTTCGGGCACTGCTGCACAATTTAAAGCAATAAAAGGCCCCTTGGAGCGAATGGACTGCGAGTGAAAATAATGAGCGGCGACTTCTTTCCCGGAACCGGACTCGCCCGTGAGCAATATTGTTGTGTCCATGGGGGCCACGCGTTTGGCCATCTTACGAATCTCATTGATCGCCGGAGAATGTCCAATAAAAGCATGGGCGCCTTGTACCTGAGACAACAGGTTGCGCCGTTCACGAATCGCTCGTACCTGTTTTTCAACCTTATAAAGAATTTCTTTCCAGGGAGAATCCTTAAACACATAGTCCGTGACATTCTTGTAGCGAATCAGCAAATCCACGGCAAAGGTTTTGTCCTGTGAGGAAAGAACCACGATATTCCCGTCAAATGCAGAACTTAAGATCCAGTCCAAGAGTTTCACTCCAGCCCGGTAATCCACATCATCACGCAGTTCCATCTTCTGATCCAAAGGAAAGATGATATCGAGCAAAATCAGATCAATTTCCTGAGTCCGCAGCAATTCAGTGGCGCGCTCAAGATTGGAGGCAAAATGAAACTCACAGCGACAGGCTAACTGCTCTTGAAGTTCCTCCTTGATTTCAAAACGATAGTTTTCGTCATCCTCAACGACGAGAATTCCAATCATCATTTCTCTCCTCTTGGTGAATTTGCTTCAGGCAGCATAGGTTTGAAACTCCATGCGAATACGCGTGCCCTGACCGGGTAAGGGCTCTGGATTGACCATGAAGCGCCCCCCTATAGCCTCGCAGGCATTTTTTGAGGCAATCAATCCTGTACCGCCATTTTCAAGGACTGAGGATCCCGGAGCTTCAATTTGCTTTTGAACCTCTTTGTCCAGTCCCTGACCATCATCAATAATATCCAGATAAATCCTGCTCCCAGCACCAGGGCGTAGTTGCAAAGACAATTTCCCAGCCCCGGCCTCAAAGGCATTATTGATCAAATTATCCAAAATTAGGGTGATCCTGGACAAAAACTCTGAACGCTCTAAGGCTCTTATTTTGACCCTCTGACAGTCTGGGTGAACGTCCAGACCAATTTTAAGCTCTTCGGTAACTCCCGGAAGATAAGACTCAAGAAGGGGCGCGGGGCTCACCTCATGCAATAAAATAAAGGCCGACAGCTTATCACTTAAGCTGCCAAAACGTAGATACTGGGTCCTCAAAAACTCCAGGGGAGCCTGCTCAGCTTCTCCTGGATTCTGATGACATTGCTGAAAAAGGGACTCTAACTGATCCAAAACCGCCACGTCATCCAAAGCTAAAACTTCATCACAAATTGGATAGCAATAGAGCTTCACCTGCTCTACTAACTCTTCTTTAAACTGAATGAGTTTCTCCATTTTTTCTTTAATATCCTCAATATTGGAGGAGCGAAAAAAAATTCTGAGTAGCTTGTGACTGTCGTCAGCGTAGCGCTTTACAATGGAAAACTTGCCCTTTAATCCATGAATGCTGGCACGATGTATTTTCTCGATAATCCCGAGTTGCTCCAGAGTAGAACCCAACTCTCCCTGCTCAGAATACATGAGTTTTTCCAGGGCCCGTTCCAAAAGTCCACGCTCATCTTCAAGACTTCGCTCTCTCGAAGAAACACTCAGTCTTAAGATCAGGTCCTCGATCTCATCCTGCATCGCCCCCTGAGTCTCAAATTCAGAAAGATAATCCAAAAAATTATTGAGAACCTCCCGGTGCGTTGTCATCTGTTGCTCATCGTCAAGGGGGCGCAGGTAGGCAGAGAAAAACAAGCTTTCCCGCCGAACATCATAGCCCACCAGTGAGAGACTGAAATCGGCAAACATATAACCGAGGTTGCGCAAGAGTTCAATTTGCACATAAAGAGCAATCCAAAGCCTTAGAAAGTCGTGAAGTCTGTCCCGATCCCTTAGATCCTCCAGAGTCTGACTCAAAACCTCCCCCTCAAACCGCTCGTGGCTATAGTAAATCAGATCGGATCGGTGCAAGTCATAAACCTGAGGAAAAGAGCGCGAATGAACCTGGGCCAAAATCCGAGGATGTTCCAAAAAAAGCTCCAAAGCTTCTGCATCTAAATCTTCACGGGCCACCTCCAATCTCACCTTGCGATTCAAGTATTCGTCCCAGGCCTCAAAAATCCAAGAATGATCCCTCTCTTCCACAGGAGATAGCTGAGTGTAGCGCGTGGGCAGTCCGGTAAGGATTCTACGCAGCTCCTTCTCTTTCGGGTCTCCGCTTTGCACTCTTTGGGGACTGTATTGAAGAGGAACACTGGTCAAGAGGATCTTCACAAGAGTTTCACCCCAGCGCATCACGGGCCATTTTCTAGACAATGCTTGATCCATACGATCCAGCTCATCCTGAGAATAGGCTTCTGAATCGAGACTCTTAAAAATCTCCTGAGCCTCCTGGTGTTTTTTAAGCTGGCTTAAACAAAGAATTTGATGGAAGCGAGCTTCTCTAAGAAAGAGCTTTCCCTCAACCAGAGTTTCAAATAATTTTAGTGCCCGCTCAAATTTTTCATGGCGAAAATGAAGAATCCCCAATTCCAACACCTTGTCCAGACTGGGGTTTTCCTCAACTAATCGAGTGGTGAATACTCGCAGATCATGACTGAGGTAGTCTTTGAGATCCTGAATATCCTGAATCAGCTTGCGCAATACAAAGCTCAGGAAGATCGACACCACAAGGATAAAAACCGTAAAAACCTGCAAGGCATCTTCCACAATCTATGCCCCCATTCTAATGGCCCTCATCTCAATATCCCCTGAGCCCAGTGCTCTAGTTTTTGGTAAAAACTTTCCAAATCGCTGTCATTGATAATGGATATATCACAAAGAGCCTGCTTTTCTACGAGAGGCATTTGGGACGCGACAATAGCCCGTGCCTCCTCTTCACTACGTTGATCGCGGCTCAAAATACGGGCCAGCTGGGTAGCGGGCGAACATCCAACCAAAACTACGCTGTCGAGTTTTTCCTGCCAATGATGCTCAAACAACAGAGGAATGAGAAAAACCGTAATTTCTTTCTCTGAACGAGCCCGTTCAATCTCGTCTGTTAAACGCTTACCTACAATGGGATGCACAATTGAATTAAGCCGATCCAAAGACCGGGGATTCTTAAAAACGAGATTTCCCAGGGTTTTACGGTCCACCCGTCCGTTTCTGACACAGTTCTCTCCAAATTCATGAGCAATGTCAGCTATCAGAGAAGAATCCGACTGATAAAGATCGTGTACCAGAGCATCTGCATCCATGACCTTGAAATATCTGCGCAGATACTCACCTGCCACGCTTTTTCCGGAAGAGATCCCTCCCGTCAGGCCAATAGCAAAGACAGGGGGATTAGGCACTTTCCTCATTGGACTGAGAGTGGTCCACTTCTTCACGAGTCAGATGGAAACCTGCCAACAAATCTTCTAGCTCTGAAACTTTGGCAAGCAGTTCATCCAACTCCTGACTATCGGCCTTCTCCTGAAGGGTCTCGGAATGCTTGCGAATGATTGAGCTTAACTCTCTGGATTTGCCGATCACACTGCGAAACTGGTCCACGAGATAATTCACGGAATCCGCTACATTATGCAGGGCATCCCCCCCTCTGAGCTTAATACTAAACGAGAGATTTCCCCGCGAAATTTCTCTTAGACATTTCTCAAGCTTGAAAGAAGGCCCGGCAAATTGATGTGAATAAAAGATACCGATGATGGTAATGATTAAAAAACTCACTACCCCCAGGGTAATAATTCTCCAACCTACGATGCTAAACACCGTAGTCAGAAAACTCCTCATATCTCTCAGTTCCATCACTGTATTCGTGTTCTCAACCACGTAATCTCCAATGATATAGAGGTTGAAAAAAGTGATGGTTCCTACCAGCAGCACGATTAGGATCAAGACAAAGGTAAATTTAATCTGAAGCCCTGCCTGAATAAAATAATTGGACCGCGTAGCTCTGGATTGCGACATTTTCTATCTCTCCTCCGGTCTGGCCGGGAACGAACTGACCTCAGGGAATTCTAACCCATCCCCGCCCGGAGGTCCAACCTCCCGGCGTTTTTACCGTGAATTCCATAAAAACTGACAAACTCCTGTCGATATCTTCTAAAAATGTACTCAAGGTCGTTCCGCCGATTTCATCGGGTGGAATCCAAATCCCTTGTAAAACGGTTGGAGCAATGGTGAATCAAAATTCCACGGGATTATCATTAACGCGAACCCTCATGGCCGCGTTATTTTTGATTCTCATCTTTCCGGCAGGACTTTCCTCGGAGGAGGGCACCCGGACAGCCGAAACCGCTGATGATGATTCCATAGTAAGCATTGATGAAACCCGCGATGGAGTGATTCCCATGGATCAAAAGGGAGTCGTCTCTCTGGCCCTGCAAAACGCGGATGTGGCCACAGTCATGAAGGGAATTTCCCAACTCGGCAATTACGATTTTGTGACCAAGGGTGAAATCGAAAAAAATGTGAATCTAACCCTCAAGGATCGCTCCATTCGCGAAGCGCTGGATATCATCTCAGATTCAACGGGAACTGAGTACCGCCTCAATGGTACCATCATCACCGTTTTTGGCGAAGAGCAGGACCCCTCTTATACCAAAACCTATCAGGTACTCAAGGGCAACACCAATACCATTACTCAGGTTCTAAAAGACCTGGTCGGGGCGTCGGTTTCAACCCAGACCGAAACCCTACGACGTGAGGACGGATCCAGTAGCCAAACTACAACTCAGGCTCCAGTAGAGATTAAAAAAGGTCAGGCTAAAATTGTCAAAGATAAACTAAATAGTCAGATTGTAATTACGGCTTATCCTTCAGATCACCGCAAGATTCAAAAAGTCTGGGATGTCGTGGATGTGGATGTATCCAGGCGTCGTTTCAAAACCCAGATGTTTGAGCTGAAATTCATAACACCCGAACTTTTTGTGCGTAGCATTCTTTTCCTGATCCCTGGGATCTATGCGTCACAAATGTTCTGCTTTGCCAATACCGGCGGTGGAGGAGCAGAGGCCGGTGGTGGAGAAGGTGGAGGCGGTGGAGGAGGCGGTGGAGGAGGA
>CAZRLV010000224.1:0-6264 GCA_964600955.1 uncultured bacterium | reverse complement strand
CGTGTAGACGATCTTGATGGTGTAGTTTACAAGATTGAGTTTATTGACCAATGTCCGACCCTTGTTCTCAATAAAAGTCTGGACTCGGTTATCACGGGCGGCATCAAAAACTTTTCTGTTCATCCAGCCTTTGTATCCCTGGTTTTTCCGGAAGTAGTGCGTCAGGTGCTAACTCGATACTTGTTTATTGAGGGACGTACGACGGATGATATGGGACATGACGATGACTTCAGCGACTGGATGAGATTTTCCCTGTCCCTGGTTCCTGATTTTCCTGGTGAGGCGAATTTTATGGGCGATCCAACTGAAATTTATACCTGGATTGATCGGGTCGTATCCCGTGGAGCAGAGCTAAACTTTATGGCCATGCAACAGTTTCAGGACTTGGTAGAGAGGCTAAAATGAGCGAAATCCAGATACGCCAGCTTAGTCATCAGGGATTGGCAGAGTTTCGCAGCCAAATTTATGCGCATTCAGATCCTCAATACCGGAGGAAACTTAGGGAACTGAGGTCCAACGAGACTTATCTAACCCCGCTATCAAAGCAGCCATTTTCCATGAAGTGGACGTTGGACCTTGGAAAACCCTTCAAGAATAAATTTGAACTAGGCAAGTATCTCTTTGAGACTTTGGGGGATGAACTTCTCTCGGAGCCTTTTTTTAGCAATCAGGGGCTATGGTCTTGGATTGCACTTTGTTATTTTGAACAATTGGAGATGCAAAAGAAGAGCCATGGCGATGAACATCGCTTTATTCTCAGTAAGAATCAAAGTGATGGATACCGCCACCTGATCCGCATGCCTTATCTTGCATATACCCTTCATAAGGCCTATTCTTTTGTGATTCTTGACGGACCCTTACATGTGATCGGGGGGACAGCGGGTGACCGCTTTGCCAGAACCTGGCATTTTTCGAATCAGGCACTTTTTGAGGCCATGTACTCACTCTATGTCAAAAGAGATAGAAAATCAGGGAACCGCAAGATCAAAAGGGGTGCTAAAAGTCATGTCGAGGCCGGCAGTTTGCGCAGACTAAGTAAAGTTGTCAATCAACTAGAGTTGACTTTTGATTTACGCAGTATGAATGCCGAAGAGATTCTTGAGTTACTACCCGCTGAATTTGACCGCTACAAAGGCAAGAAAACCAAGCCTCCCACAGCACCAGAACTCAGACTGGCATCCCAACCCAGTTTGATAAAAACTGAGACGGGCAAGGCCAATGAATAAAAGATCCATCCAAGAGTTGGTTTTAGCACTTCAAAAACAAGGGTTTGAGATTGTGCATCCTTTTGATCCGAGTGTTTATAATTCTTTGGTCGGGCTCAATCATCGATTTGAATTAAATAGCTCTTCTATGCTGGGACTGTTAGTAGGAAACACCCGGTCTTTGTGGCCTAAGTTTTTAGAAGCCCTGGCAGGTGGATTGGATCCTTCACAAAGCGAGAACCCCTTCGATGATTTTGTGGAATCTGAGATTTTGGCGGCTGTAGGTGCGCTACCGATTAGAATACGTTTTTCGCATAAACCCGCTCCCTTTCATATTGCTTTTCAACGCCTTGCGCATGGATCGGGTCTGGCCTTTCTAAACAAGGCCCACCTTTGCATTCACCCAAAATATGGACCCTGGTTTTCCTTAAGAGCTGCGTTGTTGATCGAAGGCATCACAGTGGCAGACCTTGATCATCAGCCAGTCAAAGCCTGCATTGAAAATCCCTGTTCAAATTGTGATGAGGGGTGTGTCCCTGCTTTTGAGAAAGCTATGGCGCTAAGCTCACCCTCTGGTCCGGAGATTAAAAAGCACTGGAAAGCCTGGCATGAGGTGAGGTTGGCTTGCCCCCATGGGCACGAGTATCAGTTCTATTCAGATCAAGCGCTTTACCACTACACCAGGGATAAATCCATTTTAAATGGGGAATAGACCACTGGACTGTCCTATTAAAATATCTTTGAAGCTTTGGACAAACCATTATAGGGCATGGCTGCCCCAAAACTTCGTCATGCTGAACTCGATTCAGTATCCATCTTTTCTTTCATAACAGCCCTATGTGGCTAAGCTCCTGGATCCTGAATCAAGTTCAGGATGACGCGGGGATTCTGACTAAATTCCCTTGATTCCCTTGATCCCATTGTTTCCAGTGCTCCTTTTGCTTCTTTATCACCCAGTTTCTCTGGCTCTAATTCTGTAAACAGCTCTAGGAACTGCAAGAGAGCATGGAACAGCCCGGTTTATGCCTGGCCCATTCCGGTCGTTTCTTGGCAAACTCCTCTTTACCGGCCTGCTCTTGATAGGGGTTACGCATGACATCCAATAGCTCTACCACTTTTGAAAAATCACCCGTATCGGCCTGATCGATAGCGAGTTGAGCGAGATAATTTCGTAAGACATAGAGAGGATTGATCTGGTTCATTTTCTTGCGCCTTTTTTTGTCTGGAATCCCATCTTTTTTTACTCGTTTTTTATAGGTTTGAAGCCAATTCGCCAGAGTTTTTAGCTTTTCATCCGTCAATTGATCGGGTTGGTAGTAGCAATCTAGCAGGGGTTCCATGGCTTGCCTGTCATTTTCGGGCAGAAAATCACTGTCAACCTCAGCCAGGCGGCGATAGAAAAGCGTCATATCGGTTTCTACAACCTGCAAAATGGTATTTAACTCCTTGAGTAAGTCATCATCTGTTGGCTTCTCAAAGCGCTGCAAGCCCAGTTTTTTGATCATCATGTCTTGAAACCTGGATTCAAAGCTTGAGGCGTAACTATTTAAAATCGTCTGGATCTGATCAGGGTCATCCATCAATGTAAGTATGGCCTGACCCAATTGAGCCAGATTCCACTGGGAGATCTGAGGTTGATTGCCAAAGCAGTAGCGACGACCATGGGCATCTGTGATATTGGGGGTCCACCCCGGGTCATAATCTTCAAGCCAGCCATAGGGACCGTAGTCTATGGTTAAGCCAAGGATGCTCATATTATCTGTATTCATGACCCCGTGTACAAATCCAACACGCATCCAATCGACGGTCATATCCACTGTGGAATCAACAACTTCTTGAAACCACTGAAGGTAGATCTCTTGGTCTAAATCAGTTTTGGTGCATAGATGAGAAAAATCTGTCCTTATGGTGTAGTCCAGAAATTGCTTGAGCAGATCCAGTTCATTTCGCATGGCTAAAATCTGAAAATTGCCAAAACGAGTAAAACTTGGGGCGGTTCTACAGACGATGGCACCGGGTTCAAATTCAGCTCGACCATCATAGAACATATCGCGCATAACCTCTTCACCGCTTAAAACCAGAGACAGCGCCCGCGTTGTGGGAACTCCCAGATGAAACATAGCCTCGGAGCACAGAAATTCACGAACTGAGGAGCGCAAAACGGCAAATCCGTCACCGTCTCTGGAATAGGGTGTCGGCCCAGCCCCCTTGAGTTGCAGGGCCCAGCGCTGATCCTGAGATGTTAGGACTTCGCCAAGATTGATCGCACGGCCATCGCCAAGCTGCCCGGCCCAATTACCAAACTGGTGTCCTCCATAACAGATGGCATAGGGTTTCATTCCCGGCAAAAGCTCATTGCCTGAAAAGACCTGGAGAAATTGATCTGACAAACAGGTGTTGAGGTCCAAATCCAGTTGATCGGCCATTTCCTGGGAATGGACAACTAAAGCAGGTTTAGCCGCCTTGACCGGATTTACATGCGAGAAGCAAGCCTGGTTGACTTGCCTTGGATAATTCTCTTGCACCTTGTCGGCAGGCAAAGAACTCGTGAAACTATTGTCAAACTTCAGGGATTCAAGGGGGTTCACTGAAAAGAACCTGCGGTCTCAATCTGAGAGCATTCGTTGTTGTAATATTTGGATAGATAGGCCGTACCGTAAATCATCTTGGGCATCTTTACATTTGCGTTACTGGTCCAGATTTCCATGCTTACCTCCTAAGTGCTATGGTCTATCCTATTCTCAAAAATAGCTCAAGAATAAATGCAACCCGCTATGGAACCGTGCCAAAACCGAAAGGGTCCTTTTTCCGAGTATAAAACTCGGGAAGAAATCACGGATATTATTGATGCGGTACGAGACCGGCAATTGCGTTGGAATCGTAACAGCTTACATTCATAGTCGTATTAACTACAGTTCCAGGCCACGAATCCCGAATAGTTCTCTAGGGGAGCCATCATGGTTTTGAAAATCTTAGAGATAAAAAAAACAATTTGGCGAGGAGTCGGCGTCGGACTGTCTTCTTTCGGTCTCGTCTCACTGGTTTATAGCACAAGCGTTGAGAGGCTAGGGCTGGAAGAGAAGGCCAGGTCAGGTGATGCGCATGCGGCCTATAAACTGGGCCTGAAGTATTCCAGTCCGGGCTCCAATTCAGCTGATTTCGATCTGGCCGGATATTGGTTTTACAGGGCGTCCTTGGGCGGCTCAAATAAGGCTCAATACGCCATGTCACTACTTCTCAACCAGGGCTGGGGTTTACCTCAGAACAAGGATGAAGCTCTGCTCTGGCTCGAGAGGGCGGCAAGGTCCGGTCTGACATCTGCTCAAGTGCGCCTGGCTGAGACCCTCGAATCGGGGAAGAATGCCCCGCGTCGGTTGAAACAATCCATTCAGTGGTATAAAGAGGCAGCCGAAACAGGAGACCCGGAGGCCAGGTTTGTTCTCTCTCAACTTCTGGAACTGGGTGAAGGATTGCCCAAGGACCTGGACGCATCCCTGAGGCTGTGTCGCATGGCCGCCATGGATGGCTACCCCAAAGCCCAGTATCGTCTCTCGCAACTCTATTTCAGACGGCTGGATGATCCGCGTAATTTTGACAGAGGTCTGGACTGGCTTAAGAAAGCCGCAAAGAACAAACATATTCAGTCTCAGTTGCATCTGGCGGGTTTTTACCGTCAGGGAATCGGTCTCAAGCAAAGCTATAAACAGGCTGTTTTTTGGCTAAAAGCGGCAGCGGATCAAGGTGAGGCTCGTGCGGCTTATGAGCTGGGTTCTCTCATCCTGGAGCAAGGCCCCCAAACGGATCAATCAATACGTGAGGCCTATAACTGGTTTGAGAAATCATCCAAAGGTGGGTATGCCCATGCCTCCATAAAAATATCTGAGATGTATACCCAGGGTAGCCGTATTCTCAAAGATCCGGTTCTTGCCAATCTTTGGTACCAGAAAGCAAGATCCCAGGAGAAGCTTAATCCGAATCCTGAACCGGCGAATTCCCATGCCCAGATTTCAAAACTACCCCAGCGACTCAGGCGAAAATGGATGAAGTCTCCCTTGAATATTGATGCAGTTGCTTCACAAACCGAAAAAAGGGACGCTCCCCCGGCCTCAACACTAAAATATCTTAAGACTCGCGAGGTTCGAGCTCAGGCCACGCGGCTTATGGGACTGCTGAAAAAGCTCAAGGCTCAGGGAGGCCCCTTTGCATTACAAGCCTTTAAAAATCAGTGCTGGTTGGCCAAGACCTGCTTTCTTGCCAGACAGGATGATCTGGGTTTACAACTACTATCAGCCTTAACCCCTGAGGTCCAGGCCCATATTGACCAGCTTTCCTCCACACTAGCCGGTAGACTTAACCTTCCCGGTACAGGGATCACACCCTCAGAAATGAGATCTGTGCACAGTGTATGGAACGGAGAATTATCGCTTTACCGCGACCAAATGCTTACAGCCCTACGAACCATGCTGATGATCGCCAATACTTACGCCCAGGCCGGTCGATATCGTCAGGCCCTGCGTGTGGCTAAGTCAATTTGCGTAGAGGACGAAACTCGAATTCATAGCGTATTTTGGGAGCAAGACCATTTTCTCAACCAGCTTTCCAGAAGCCTACTGGGAAGACCGCTGGAACCCGGCACATTCTATGATGAATTTCAAGATACCCTGGATTATATCGAGGGAGCAAATGGATGAGGAGAAATCAGGAAGCCGAGGTAGATGAATAGAAGAGGAAGGTTTCTTTATTTCTCTGGAATCAACAAGCCTGGATTTAGCTGCTTCAGTGTGAATTCATGGGTGCGAGTGATCCCGTTGTTCAGTTCAATTTGGACTATAAACCCGGCATCTTTTGCAGTGGAATTATTAAAAAGCGGGGTCAGCAGCATTTCATTATGCTGAAAAAGGCCCTCGGAAAGCTTTGTGCCGCCCTTTTGATTCTGGATATGGTCAAAATCCCCAGGATGATGAGAGTCGTCAGGATTTAGGTCTGTGGTTACTGTAAAGCCGGTCTTTCCGAAATAGGTGGATCTGCCCAGATTCGTAAACAGAAGAAAAAACTCTGT
>CAZRLV010000223.1:0-6293 GCA_964600955.1 uncultured bacterium | reverse complement strand
GTAGATCGACAATCATAAGATGAGGCCAGCCTTTCCCCCCACGAAGTGGGGGAGTAGGCCCTTCTCAGGTTTTTCATTGTGGACGCGTCCGCCGATGATCCACCTATCACCATCCTGTGGCCATCGGAGGGCAGAGGCAAATGCCTATGGCTTAAGCAGACTCCCTTCGACTTGGTCTGCAGCCTATGACCATTAATTGGCCATACAGCCAAGAGTTTGAGTGGTATGGTCTAACCAGACAAGGCAGAAGCCTCCCCAGGATATGGCCCAGGCACCTGCAGACTGGATCTGCCTCAAAACTCTAAAAAAAAGGCTGTTTATTAGCGCTGGCCTTGCATTCACTGGGGGGCAGTGAGTACACTGGCGCTGCTGGAATTGCGGACTTGTTTTTGGGAGTTCGTGATCTGGATCGTGGCGGCCGTAGATCAGCTGGTAGATCACCAGATTGTGGTTCTGGATGTCGCGGGTTCGAGTCCCGTCGGTCGCCCTTGGAATGACGGGCCTGTGGTGTAATGGATAGCATACCAGACTTCGGATCTGTTTGTAGGGGTTCGAATCCCTTCAGGCCCATCATCCCCACCTTTTTTAAGGAAATGAACGCTTTAAAAATCCTCCTGATTTCATTTTGCCTCCTGGGGCAGATGTCCCATAGCTTCGCGGCTTCGGCACAGCTTCATAATACGGCCGGACTGGCCTATTACTACCAGGGAAAATATGCCCAGGCCTTCAAGGAGTTTTTAGAGACCTTGAAACAGGACCCCAATAACCTCGTGGCGCATTTTAACCTGGGTCGTCTTTTTGAAAAGCAGGGAAAACCCAAGGATGCGTTTATTCAATACCAACGCAGTCTATCCCTAAACCCCACTCACGATGGCGCAAAACGCGGATATAAGCGCCTCATTCGCTTTAAGGAACGAGTTGAACTGCGGGTCCAATCTCCTGAAGAGGTTCTTGAAGAAAAAATCAAAAAGGGTGGCCTGCGATCAGAGGCCGCTCGTGAAGACCTTTTGCAAAAGCGCCTGGGACAGATTCAAACTCTGATCTCAAAGGCTGACTATATCTCAGCACGTGAAATTGTCGAGGGCAGTCTTGAGGCATTCCCCAAATCCGGTGAGCTTTATTTTCATCTGGCGCGACTCTATTTTCTAGAAGACCGAACCGTGCGTACCCTTCAGGAACTGAGCAAGGCCCTCCAATACGGCATGGACTCCACGGACATGGCTTATTATCTGATGGCCTTAAGCTATGAACGCCTGGGAGACTACCGCCGCGCGGAACTCAGCTTGAGAAAAGCCATTGAATTGGCTCCATCAAGCTCTCTTTATTATGAGAGGCTGGGACAGGTTCTTGAGCGCCAGGGCAAAGATAAAACAGCCTTGGACGAGTATCGCGAGGGAGTGCGCATTGACCCTTCGAGCGCCCAGTCTCAGGTTCGATTGAAAAAACTTTCACGCGAATTGGCCCTAAAAACCTACCACAATGGCAGGCTGGCTTTTGAAAAACGAGATTATCCCAAAGCCCATCGCCTACTGACCAAGGCCATAGACTATGGACAACTGCGTGAAGACGATCTTCAAGAAGCTAAAACACTGGTAAAAATAGCAAATTACTGGCTAAGAAAATCAAGGCGAATTCAGAGAGTCAAAGAATCTCAGCGAGTTCGGACTCAGGCCATTGATTTGACCCAGGATGTGGAACTTGAGGATATCCTCGAAGCCCCGCATGTTTACGCAGACCGCTATGTATCCTGGGAGGGCACCGTAGTCCATATCGAGCAAAAAATGGATCATTACGAGGTATTAGTGGACACGGAATCCAATAATGACTTCCAGGAAGACGTGGAAATGAATTCCATGGTTTTGCTCTGGGTCTACGGCAAACTGCCTTCAGACCAGAGGCTGAGTTATCTGGGGACCGTGGAATTTGAGGGCAAGTATAAAGACAGGCGCTTTTTAAAAAACCCATTCAATCACCACCATTCCGTACGCCGCATGCCCGTAATCTACGTAACTGACGCAAAATTTCGCAATGAATCCTTCGGGCAGGGATTTCTAAGGGTGTTTCCAGAAGTAGATTACCGCCAGAGCCAATAAGAAGCCCCAGCCCCTTTTCCCAACCTATTCCATTGGCCCCTGTCGGCCTACAGACTTGACTTTGAGTGGGTTTCAGTTAGACTGTGGTGCGTTTGCGGAAGTGGTGGAATTGGTAGACACGCTAGATTTAGGATCTAGTGCCTTCGGGCGTGAGAGTTCAAGTCTCTCCTTTCGTATCTTCCGTTAGCTTGCCGTTTAGGCTCTAAGTTTTCTTGCACAGCCCTGTTCTATAGGGTTTTCAGACTTGACTTTGAGTGGGTTTTGATTATCCTAGGGAGGCTTTTGGCGTAAGGTCCCACCTGGGTTTTGGGGGACTGGTTTAATGGAATTTGGATGGGTGGAAAAAGATGGCTCAGCAAAAAGAGAACTCAGAATCAGAAAATAAGCATTTAAGCATCCAGCAGGAAACCACTGAGGATTGTAAAATCAAGCTGCATGTGGAGGTTCCCAAACCTACGGTACATGCCGCTTGCAAGTCTGTGCAAAAGCAGATCCTCAAGCATATCAAGATCCCTGGGTTTAGAAGGGACAAGACCCCGCTGCCTCTGGTCAAGCGTCAGGTGGGGATTGAGCGTTTTAATGAATATGTGCAAAGAGAGTTGCTACCCAAGGTTTATTATGAAGCGCTTGAGCAAGAAAAGATTCAACCGATCTCTGAAGTAACCTACGAAAACTTATCGATCACCAAAGACGACTTTGTTTTCGATGCTCTTTTTTCTATCGCTCCCGAATTTAAACTGGGGGACTACGCTAAAATGTCTGTAGCTCCCGAGGAGCCCGCTGGCGTTGAAGACAGTGAGATTGATGGATTTATTGAGGATTTCGCAAAAAAACATGCTGAGAAAGCTGAACCCGAAGAAGGTAGCAAAACCCTTAAGGATGACTGGGTGTCTGTGCTGGTTAAAGGTAAGGTTGACGGCGAAGATTCCAAGTTTTTACGCCATTACAATACGGGTCTAACCTTGGGGCAAGACGAGATATTTCCAGGCTTTGATCAACATCTCCTGGGTAAAGAAAAGCTTGAGCGTGTGCAATTCAGTCATGAATTTGCCTCCGATTATAAAAACCAGGCCCTGGCCGGTAAAACCGCTGAGTTGGAGGTTAAAATCCTGGGCCATCAGAAGGTGGAGATTCCGGAGATCAACGACGAATTTGCCAAGAAACTGGGTCCCTTTGAAACCGTTGCTGATTTGAAACAAGGGGTTCGCAAAGAGCTTGAGAACAAAGCCTCGGAAAAAGCGGTGGAGGATTATAAAGACCGAGTAAAAGATGCCCTGCATGATCAAATTGAATGCACGGTACCTGAGTCTTTGATTAAAGAGTTGGCGGATTCAAAGCTGGATGAACTCCACAGCGAGATTAAGAGAGAGAAACTCAGTTTTGAAGATTACCTGGCCTCGCGGGGAGAGACCGAAGAGCAATTGAAAGAGCATTTTCTCTTTGAGTCGGAAAAGGCTTTAAAATTGAGCTTTGCTTTGACGGAAATTGCCAAGCGTGAAGAGCTTGAGATTGAAGATCGAGAGATTATTCAGCGCATTGGTATGACGGCGCATATGCTACAGCGGCCCTTCGAAGAGATCCTGGAATATGTGGAAAGTGTTGGGCGTCGAGTATTGATTCGCAGCGAATTGATGCAGGAGAAATCCCTGGCCCATTTGACGGCTCTGTATTCCCCGCAGGAAAAGGAAGTAGAAGCATCATCCGAGTAACCCCTTCCCGCGCTTGGGTTCTCGGAGTAAAATAAAAAAGGAGGAAACGTGGCACTCATTCCAATGGTGGTTGAATCAAGCAGTCGAGGTGAGCGTTCGTACGATCTGTATTCCCGGCTTTTAAAAGATCGCATTGTATTTCTGGGCAGTACGATCTACGACGAAGTGGCTAATATCATCATCGCCCAGCTTCTCTTTCTTGAAGCCGAGGATTGTGACAAGGATATTCAGTTCTATATCAATTCTCCCGGAGGATCGGTGAGCGCGGGTTTAGCCATTGTGGACACCATGCGCTATGTAAAACCTCAGGTGGCTACGATCTGCCTCGGTCAGGCAACCAGCATGGCGGCTTCAATCCTTGCCGCCGGTGAGAAGGGTAAACGTTATGCCCTGCCCCACTCCTCGGTCATGATCCACCAACCCCTTGGCGGAGCCGCAGGACAGGCCTCAGACATTGAAATTCGTGCTACGGAAATCCTTCGAATTAAGAAGTTGATGAACGGCATGATGGCTGATTTCACGGGCCAGCCCATTGATAAAGTAGCCGCAGATTCCGATAGAGACTATTATATGACCGCGCACGAAGCCCTCGACTACGGGCTGATCGATAAGGTGATGGAAAGAAACTCCCCCGAAGGATGATTGCATGAGTATGTTCAATACTAAAGACAACGAGAATTATCGCTGTTCCTTTTGTGGCAAAGGACAGGATCAGGTACGCAAACTCATAGCAGGTCCAGATGTGTATATTTGTGATGCCTGCATAGAGCTTTGCAACGAGATTATCGTTGAGGAGCTAGAGGAAGATAAAGTAGCCGGCAAAGACCCTTCGCTCAAACCCGCCGAAATCTATTCGGAACTGGACAAATACCTGCTGGGTCAGGCCGCCATCAAAAAAACAATTTCCGTCGCGGTTTACAATCATTTCAAGCGCATCAATTCCAAAACGGCTAACGATATTGAACTACAAAAATCCAATATTCTTTTACTGGGTCCCACAGGTTGCGGTAAGACCCTTTTGGCCAAAACTCTCGCCAAGGTCTTGAAGGTTCCCTTCAGCATCGCGGATGCCACATCTCTTACGGAGGCTGGCTATGTGGGTGAAGATGTTGAATCCATCCTTCTCAAGTTGATTCATGATGCGGATTTCAATATTCAAAAAGCTGAGCAGGGCATTGTTTATATTGATGAGATTGATAAAATTGCCCGCAAAGGGGAAAACACCTCCATTACGAGAGATGTTTCGGGGGAAGGGGTTCAGCAATCTCTGCTCAAAATCCTTGAGGGAACCGTTGCAAATATTCCACCCAAAGGTGGACGAAAACACCCCCATCAGGAACTGATTCAAATTGACACATCTAATATCCTATTTATTTGCGGAGGTGCCTTCGACGGACTCGATAAAGTTGTGGAAGACCGAGTCAATTCCTCCAATCTTGGATTTGGAGCGCGCATTACCAGCCGAAACTCCTTTGAATCCAGAAATATCCTCAGTGAGATCACCAGTGGCGACTTGATCAAATTTGGAATCATCCCTGAGTTCATCGGACGCCTTCCAGTGGTTTGTGTCTTAGAGCCCCTCGATATTCCAGCCCTGGTTTCCATTTTAGTGGATCCCAAAAACTCCTTGGTGCGCCAATATCAAAAGTTATTTGAACTTGAAGGTGCCAAGTTGAATTTTACGCAACAAGCCCTCGAAGCCATCGCCATCAAAGCCTACGAAGAACGAACCGGGGCCAGGGCTCTACGTTCTGTCATGGAAAGACTAATGCTTGATCTGATGTTTGAGCTTCCCAATATGGTAAAACTCAAAAAAGAATTTACGATCACGGGCGAGATGATCGAGGGCATCGACTCTATTTCCGATTTTGTAGATTTGAAAAAAATCGCTTGAACTTGGTCTCTGTTTGGGGACGATAGGGAATCGAAAGCCTCTCTAGAAAAGGCTTAAATTCCATCAAAAACTCTTCTGGATTCTGGGTTTCGCATTCAAGCTCGTAGTCTAGTTTCTCACCGATCTGAGTGCGATCCAGTTCCACTCGAAATCCCCGCCAATTCAAGGTCCAACGATCATTGAGCATGGAACCCAAACATTCCAGCCCAGGAGGCAAGGTATCCGGCCAATCCTTGTGAGTTTGAAGGGATCTTAAAAGGTCTTGACCGGAGGCGTTCGAAGCTGGAAATCTCCATTCAGCCTCAATGCATTTCAATAGCCCAGCGTTTAGGCTCGCAGAGGATTTCAAAGTTAATACTGTAGCGCTGTCTGTTTTACGAAGCCTCACCATCTGTCCCTGCTTCAACCAGGTTTTATCTGGGGTGTCGTAATAGAAATTGACTTGTTCCTCTTGGCCCATGGACTTGCCTGAAGCCTCCAGAGTCTTTTTCAGAAGCATCCAATCGGCCTCGCTAAAACAAGTCTTAATCTCTTGCTCTACCTGCTTTTTACCCCCCCCCATTTTTTCTCTCGCACCTCATTTATCTCGTAATTGTT
>CAZRLV010000222.1:0-6305 GCA_964600955.1 uncultured bacterium | reverse complement strand
TATTTCAAGCGCGTAGCAAGCCCAGGAACAGCCGCTTCACCTTCGGCTACTTTCTCCCCTAAAACCACCTGCCCCTCTTCATTGACCTTTCTGACCAAAGCTTCAATTTTCTCGTATTGAATGCCGTAGATGATATTGACGGCGTAAAGCTCTTCTTCCACGTCTTCCATGGACCAAGGGTTGTCCACGCGAGGAGTACAAAACATGCATGCCTGCATACAATCCTCTGAAATTTCAAAATATAGTTGAGGAACGGATTTTTTCTCTTTGTTCTTGGACACGGGACTATTATATCAAAGCTAAAGACCCAAGAACCAAGTTGAAGTGCTTTAGAGTAAAAGAAACGGGAAACTGATTCACTTGAATTTGGTTTGGAGACAAGATAAAATTGTTTTTTTTTCACGTACTATCATGCGGTTTATCGCGGATCAGGCTTACACAGGCGGAATTAATGGAGGAAATCCTCTCTGAATGTCAGAATACATTGGAATTTAATGGGAAAAAAAACGAAGGACAAGCCCTAAAAGTCCTTATCGCCGATGATGCTACCTTCATCCGAAAGAGCATTTCTAGAATCCTTACTTCGGTGGGATATGAAATTGCTGGCGAGGCTTGTAATGGAGAAGAGGCCGTTAATAAATATTTTGAAATCAAGCCCGATGTGGTGACCATGGATATCACCATGCCCATTAAAGGCGGGATCGAAGCTTTAGAGGAGATCATACGCAAGGATAAAGGTGCAAAAATTGTTATGGTCTCTGCCATAGGCTACCAGAATATGGTCAAGGAGGCTATTATGAAGGGGGCCAAAAACTTCGTGGTTAAACCTATTAAGACAGACAATGTGCGGACTTTTTTAAAAATTATCAAGGCTGTGGCGGGTGCCTAGGATGCAGCTATCGGTTTAGCTCCTGAGCTCACCAGTCCATTTTTCGCGGCGGCCAGTGATACATTGAGAGATATCACTGGTCAGGAAGTTACCCAGGAAAAAATGCTGAGCCATAATCAACCAGAGTTTCTCAGCCTGGGACTGGCTGTAGTCATCGGAATCGTGGGCTATTGTCAGGGGCGCTTTATTGTGGATATGGAAACCAAAACCGCCATTCGTCTGGCTTCTCTCATGAATATGACTTCACTCAAGGAATTGGATGATCTGGTGAAAAGCACCATTGGTGAACTAGGAAATATGGCTTCTGGAATTGCCACCACCCGACTTCAAAATAAAGGCTATGACTTCCAGATTACACCACCAACCCTGTTTGAAGGCCGCGATATGACGGTTTCAACTCCTGCCTGGTTGCCGGTCTTGGTTGCACCCCTTACAACGACTCTGGGTGAAGTGCGCATCAACTTGGCCATTGGGCCACCAACAAAAACGGACTAGAAAAGGTAGAACTATAATGGACGCAATTTTGGAAAAATGCGCAGGAGACTTTGAGTATAACGGCCTGAACGACAGCGGTAACACAATGTCGGTTATTGTTGTGGACGACGCCATTTTCGTGCGAAATACGATTAGTAAGATCCTAATGAGCGTAGGTTATGATGTAATCGGAGAGGCCAAAAATGGTGAAGAGGCAGTTGAGAAGTTTCTTGAGCTGAAGCCGGATATTGTCACTATGGACATCACCATGCCCGTGATGAATGGTATCGAGGCCGTTGAGAAAATCATGGTAGAGGACTCCAGCGCCCGCGTCGTAATGATCTCGGCCATGGGATACCAAAATGTGGTGCATAGGGCGATTTTAAAGGGAGCAAAAAATTTCGTGGTCAAGCCCGTCAATCCAGATAATGTCCTGGAATTTTTGAAAGTAATCAAATCAGTGGGTATTGATGGAAAATAGTGAGCTTCTGGAATTTGTTCTCAAAAGCATTGAAGGCGGACTGCTTGAGGTTTTGGACACCGAGAGTGGCCGTGGGGAAACCCAGGTCCAGAAAAATCCAAGCTGTAAAACTCGTGGTCTGGCGGCGATGATCTATTTTTCAGGGCTACGCAATGGACGTGTCATCATTGATATGGAGCTTCCAACGGCCCTTGCCATTGCAGGACAAATGAACGGGGCATTTTTTAATGAGGCCAATAAATTGGTACATGCTTCGATCGCTGAGTTTACCAATGTGATCGTCTGCCGTGCTATCTGCGAGCTTCACGAGGCAGGCCATGCTTTTAGCATTAGCCCTCCTACAGTCCTTGAGGGGCAGGAGATGACCCTGTCTACGCCGGCTCTTATACCCATGTTTTTGACTGAGTTCAAAAACTCTCTGGGCACCATCCTCATTAATCTTGCCTTCGTTGAAGAATAGGGCCACAGAAAACGGAGGTTAAACTATGGAAGCATTATTACATCAGTTTAAAAATGACTATCGGTTTAATGGCTTAAAAAAAAGCAATGTACCTTATAAAGTCATGGTGGTTGATGACAGCGCTTTTATCCGCAAAACATTAACTAGAATTCTCACAGGTGTGGGTTATCAGGTGCTTACTGAAGCCCGCAACGGCGAAGAGGCAATCACCGAATTCTTTAAGTACAAACCGGATCTCGTCACCATGGACATCACCATGCCGGTTATGGACGGCATCGAGGCGGTTGGAAAAATCCTGGAAAAAGATTCCACAGCACGTGTGGTTATGGTCTCGGCCATGGGTCATCATGACATGGTTAAGCAGGCCGTGGTTAAAGGGGCTAGGAGTTTCGTGGTCAAACCCGTCACTGAGGAAAACCTGGATAATTTCCTCTCAGTCATCAAATCAGTTGTGAGTGACGGTGACGCTGCCCAATCCTCTGAAGCAAAACCCCAGGCGGTTCCCGAATACGCCAAGGTCTTTTTTGACACCGCTTTTAAATCGATCGAACAAATCATTGGGGCCGGTAAAGTTGCCAAGGAAACAGTGGGATTTCAGCGCACCACCAATGCAGGCTCAGAAGGTGTCTCAGTCGTAATTGGCATTACAGGCTCCCTTAAAGGGCATTTGGTCGTAGACATGTCACAAAAAACCGCACTAAAGGTAGCTGGAACCATGAATATGGAGGAGTTTCTCGATCTGAATGATTTGGCGATGAGCTCTCTTGGCAAAATTGGCAATATGATTTCTTCGGGGGCCGTGATGGGGTTAAACTCCATGGACTGTCGGCTGAACACCACTACTCCCATTGTCTTTTTCGGAAAGTGCATGGCTATTTCCACGCTCTCGCTAACTACACTCCAGGTACTCCCCATTAAAACTCCAGAAGGAATCATTACCATCAAACTGGCGATCATGAAGGTTGCTGGCTCCTAATTCGATGACCCTTAACCAAAAAGGATTGACTATGTGCAAAGAAATGACAAGGCCTATTGAAGCGTTTTTTGCCTGTGCACAGGACCTGATTTCTCAAATGAGCCAGGATAACGAGATTAGCCGTGGAACAGTTCATCTCCAAGAAGAGTCGCAGTCCTCCTCACAAGGATTTACAGTGGTCCTGGGAATCGTGGGTGATTTGCAAGGGTCATTAATGCTGGATATGAACCGAGACTTTGCCATAAAACTAGCAAGCATCATGAATATGGAAAAATGTAGCGAAATTGATGAACTGGTTATGAGCTCGCTCGGTGAACTGGGTAATCTTATTGCCGGAGGAAGTTGCACATTGGTGAGAGAGCAGGGTTATAAGCTGGATATAACGACGCCCAGTGTTTTTGTAGGTGATGCCATGTTCGCATCAACCCTGGCCGTCAAACCCATACACATCCTGCCGCTGAATACCAAATGCGGCGAAATTCTGATAAAGGTAGCCCTGACAGAAACCTAAAAACCGGAAGACTAAGAAAAGTCAAGGAATGAAGACGAAACCCATCAATGCGTCATCCTGAACTTGATTCAGGATCCAGGAGTTCCGCCACATGAGACTGCTACGAAAGAAAATATGGATACTGGATCTTCGTCATTGTGGACTCCGATCCGGTATCCAGGAATTAAGCCACAGAGGGATGTTTAATGCAAGAAGATAGATTGCAGATCGGAGTCCACAATGACGGAATTTACAGTGGGTTGCATTCGTATTTTGTACTAAACCGATAACCTATGATTCTGACTCCTGAGTTCTGAGTTTCAATCTCCTTCCGCTACAGATTTTACGGTTTTTAAAAATTGTTTTACATTCGTGACCTTAATGGGTTTGACCACGAAATTTTTAGCGCCCCTGAGAATCGCGTCTTTCACCATTTTCTGATAGCCCATGGCTGAAACCATCACAATTTTAGCCGATGGGTCACGCTCGATGATTTTTTCTACGGCCTCCAAACCTTCCATAATGGGCATGTTGATGTCCATGGTAACAACCGAGGGAACAACCAGATCAAAATATTTATCAACTCCCTCAGACCCATCTTCGGCCTGTCCCGCGACTTCATAGCCAACCGCAGTGAGAATGTCTTCGATAGATTTACGAACAAAAAGTGAGTCGTCCACGATCAAGGCGCGATGCGCCACCTTATTGCGTTTATAACCATTGTAATTAAAGTCGCCCTTGCATTCCTCAAGGACCTTCTTCATTTCGTAGCCGCCATGCGGTATGCCGAATGTACCCATGTTTCCTTACTCGCCGAAGTCTAAATTGAATACGCTTCGAGGTTGCACTGAAAATTCACGGATTCCTCAACTCTTTTTAAAAGCTCAAGATCCAGGGTGCCTACTCCTCCAAGATCATGAGTTCTAAGACTAATTTCAAGACGGTTATAAACATTACTCCAGTCCGGATGGTGGTTTAGTTTTTCCGCCCAAATCGCAATCTGGGACATCACCCCGAAGGTACACACAAAACTCTTAAAAACAAAGGTCTTTTTCAGGCTTTTATTCTCTGGATCGTAGGTCCATCCCTTATTTTGGGTTAAGGCCCCTTCGATCTCAGTTTCAGATAATAATCTAGATTCCATTTTCTTCTCCGTGATTACATTTTTGAATGGGAGTCCAGTTTCAAATGCAGTTCAATAAGCTGAGCATCCGTTACGGATGTGGGTGAATCATCAAGCAGATAGCGAGAGGAAGAGGCGTTGGGAAACGCGATCACATCGCGCATATTTTCAAGCTCAAGCAAAGTCATCACCAATCGTGCCAGCCCTAGCGCTATTCCACCATGCGGCGGCGCCCCATAACGCAAGCTGTCCAGGAAAAACCCAAAACGCGCATCCATCTCGGCAGGACTCATGCCAATGGCCTGGAAAACCCTTTTCTGCAGGGACTCTTGATGGATCCTTATTGAGCCGGACCCAAGCTCAACACCGTTGAGTACCAAATCATAGAGCCGCCCATGAATCCTGTCAAGTTCCATGGTGTCAAAATAGGTTAAATCCTGGTCTCTTGGCATGGTGAACATATGATGCATGGCAACCCAGCGGTTCTCCTGATGGTCAAATTCAAAAAGAGGAAAATCAGTTACCCATAGAAATCGATAAACTCCGCGCTTAATAAAGGGTTTGTCCGCTGCGGACTTGCGGTCCAAAACCTGAGCGATATGATTGCGAAGATGACCCATGGCCTGGCTGGTTACGGACTCATTTTCAGCAAGAAATACGAGAGCATCCCCCAGGGAAACACCGGTCTGGGAGATCAATTGATCGACAGAGCCCTCAGGAATATGGCGACTGGCGCCTGAACTCAGACCTTCCTTGGTTACTTTGCAGTAGAAAGCAACACTGGCACCATAGGTTTTCACGAAGTCTGTGAAGGAATCGAAATCCTTGCGAGAGCAAGAGGCCCCTCCAGGAATCGCGATAGCCGCGATGCGCCCCTGGGGCTCTAGCCCCCGGTCAAAAGCTTCTGAATCCGTGTCGCGCAAAAACTCCTTGATATCCACAAGCTCCAGCCCAAATCGAAGGTCCGGCTTATCAATCCCAAAACGTCGGATACATTCACTGTAAGTTAGACGTTCAAAAGGCAAAGTCAGCTCTTTGTTAAACACATCTTTGAACACCCGTTGAAAAATATTTTCAACCACTTGGTGGACATCCTCTTCCGTCACAAAGGACATCTCAAGATCTACCTGGGTATGCACCAACTGCCTTTCCTGACGAGCATCCTCATCGCGAAAGCACCTGGCAAACTGGTAATAACGATCCAACCCCGCCACCTGAATCAACTGCTTATAGATCTGCGGTGACTGGGGCAGCGCGTAAAGTTCCCCTGGATAAATCCTGGAGGGAACCAGAAAATCGCGCGCTCCTTCGGGAGTGGACTTCATGAGAAGTGGGGTTTCCACTTCCAAAAAGTCAGCATTGTCCAGGCTAGAGCGAATACTTCTAGAGATTTGGTGCCGCAGACTCAGGTT
>CAZRLV010000221.1:0-6331 GCA_964600955.1 uncultured bacterium | reverse complement strand
TATACTTTTTCTAGTGAAAATCCCAAAACCGCCGCTGCAAGCGGCTTCGTTCAACAAATCATTCAAGGGGATGGAAACTCTGCTCCAGGCATTGGCTGTGACAACTCCGCCATCAATATAATTATTGACTGAAACGGAAGTTGACTCGGGTGACCCCCCAAGACTCGAACCTCTAAAACTAACCTTTAGATCTTGTCCACCACTATCCCCGCCGTGAATATAAAACTCGAAGCTCTCCCATCCATCCACATTCATATTCGAGTGTAAAAAGCTTACCCATTTCCAGCGCTGAGGCTGCATGGCAATGGCATAACGACCCTGATAAACCTCAAGGGATGACTGCAAATCACTTAAAACCAAAGCCTGGTCTTCAGAACTTAGATTAGGATGCAGTTGCCAGTTATCATCGGGAGAATAGTCACGCCAGAAGTTTTCTATTCCATCCGAGTAGATCATATGCGAAGCAAGACGTGTCGGACCTGAAACCTCTCTGAGTGGAGAAATGGAAACCGGGGTGGAAAATGCACTCTCTCCAGAGCTGTTTCCCGCAAGAATTGCAAAAGCATAGAGAAGGTCATTGCTAAGTTCGTTGATCGTTAAATTAAGAGCAGAGGTGGTCAGATAGCTAGAAGAGGTCGTGGAAAACTGACGAGCCTGAGCATAAACGATTTTGTAGTAATCCGCCCCATCAATAGGACTCCAGGCAAGTCGCACCAAAGCGTCTCCCGCAGTCACGGAAAGAATCTGCGTAGGCCCTTCCGGAATTGGACTCGGATGAATAACAAGATGGACAACTGCGGTTGAAACTCCACCGTGTCCATCACTGACTAGATATTCAAACCTGTCATTGCCATGAAAATTCGACTTTGGGGTGTAAAGAATGGAAGTTGCTTGCGCACTCAACGTGACACTGCCGTGTGAAGGCTCAGATAGGATTGATGCAATGAGCTGGTCTCCATCCACATCAAAATCATTGTCTAGAACATTAATTAATACAGGGGTGTCCTCCAGGGTCGATACAGAATCCGGATTGGCAACCAGAAGATCATTTACGGCAGTAATCGCTATATTTACGACGGCGGTCGCACTACCACCCTCTCCATCTGATACTGTGTACGTAAAACTATCACTACCATTGAAATTCAGGTCGGGCGTATAAAGAAGTCCTCCTGCAACTGCTGTAACAGTACCTGATGATGCTCGGGAAAACGCCGAAACAATCAAGCTGGAAGATTCAAGATCTGTGTCATTGCTGAGTACATCAATAGTAATTGAGGTGTCTTCCAACGTAGTGGCGGTATCAGGATTGGAAATTGGGGCATCATTAACTGGGCTCACAGTAACGTCTACTTTCCCAGTGGCAATAGCACCATATCCATCGCTTACCCAATATGTGAAGCTGTCTGCACCATTGAAATTAGGGTCAGGGGTGTAGCGAATTTTGCCATTTTCTAGAGAAATAGAAGCATTTAATATAGTCACAGACGTCTTAACGGGCTCCCCGACTTGACCAATATTTACCACCAAAGCATCACCATCGGCGTCAAAATCGTTTAGCAGTACATCAATTAGAAGACTGGAATCCTCACTAAGATCAACGGAATCTGCTGTGACTTGAGGGGTTATATTGAGGGGCAAAGCCTGTGCTTTGGAATCTAAGTAGTTGACCCTTCCCGTAGGAAGCCAGTCTGGGCGTTGATCATACTCTGCATATACTCTTACCACATGATCGGATGTATATAGGTCATGAATTTCAAAATCAAATGCTGTGGTCTCCAGAATCAAGGTGGCTGATGAATCTGATTCTTTTCTGAGAAAAACCTGGTAGAGTTTTGCGTCAGAAACCTCATTCCATATTAAATCCAGTCCATGAACAATGGGTGTATTCTGTAAAAGGTTTGGAACCTGCCGCACCCAGAGTCGATGCCGAACTTCTCCCTGAGCTATCTCGCCGCTAGGTGCTTGGCTATGAGATCCCACAGACAGGATATATTCTCCGAGCGGAAGTGCCAGACTCAGTGCGTAGGTCACAGAGGATGTGGAGGTGAAACTGCTATAACTTCTTTGCATTACCTGCGTGGTTACTCCATAAGCCTTAAAGGATACGGGTTGTTGAGTTTGCGAATCTAGCACCTGATAGATGAGCTTGTCCGTCCATTGCTCAATTTCCGTCCAGGAACCCGTGGTGTTGGGATTGAAAATACTCAGGACCGGGCTGAGTTCCGAGCTCACCATCTGACCGTCAAACACATTAACGACGGATTGCCTCTCAGAGGTTCCTGCTATCCTCAGGCTAAGTTCCAGTGGTTTCAACTCCCGAATGACCTTAACCAGAATGCGTTTTTTAAACTGCGACGACTCACCTGGATTGTTTTGTCGATCTTCATTGGCATCGTAGTAAGCACTGACAAAAACTTCGTGCTCACCAAAATCGAGCTCCAGATTTCTCTCAAATACGGCTCCCCTTTCATTTTCTGTTGGACTCAAAAGCGAACCATTCAGTTCTAAGAAATAGCGAATATTCGAAGCCAAGACATCAGCAGCTTGTAGCGCCAGGCGAATGACCCGAAACTCGGCCCGAATGGAAACCTGATTTCCTTCCACGACCACTCTTGGCACCTCTAGCTCTCCTTCAACTACGTAATCCACTCCCGAGGCCGTGGCCGAATTAATTACCAGGGTTAGGAATTTGGAATCGCTGAGTCCTGTGAGAACATCAACAACTCTTAATTCAAAAAGATGCTCTCCTTCGGCTAGCTCGGCTTCCACAACGGGACGTTCAGAAAAATTACTGCCTGTTCCAAAAACCAAGGCACTACCCAGGTAGGACCATCTGAAGTCAAGGGGATTTCCACCAGGGCTAAAGCTTTTGAGTCCATCCAACCGGACCCTGAGTGTTGAGAGTCCTTTCCCCAGTGTAAAATCAGGGTATTCTCCCGGATGTGCTACGGGTGGAAGCTGACTGGCACCTGATAGGATGATTTCTACGGTAGCAGGAGAACTGATGGAATTACTGACCAAATCCTTGACTCTTAAGCTCAAAGACAGACTGGTCTGAGTGGCGGGTACAGGCACAGCCAACTGAGCTCTTCCCTGCGAAACTTCTTGAAAATACAACCTCGGTCCATCCCCACCGTCCCAGTCGTGGGAGTAGAGATATTCTACGGGGTGTGAAGAAGATCTACCGCTGAAATCAGGCTTTAGCTCCACCTTAATAAAGCTATCTACAAAGCTGCCTTCAAAGTTTGAGGTATTTAGAATTTCAAGTCCGCTGGACAGACTCTCGATACCTGAGATCAGGAGGTTTGCTAAAAAAGATTGAGCCTGCTGATTCGGAACTTCAAAGTTTAAAAAGGTAGAGTTATTCACCCCTGAATCGTTCTGACCCAGGGCATCAACCTTCAAAATATATTTCCCCGGTGGAGGAAGAGAGGATAAGATCTGAAATTGGCCTCTTGAGCTAAAAGACGTTTGCCCTGATACAGCCAGGGAAGTGCTCAAACTACCCAGTCCATCGGGCTGGTTTGGGTCATAGGCATAAAGAGCCGCACTCAGTTGAATTTCCTGGGAATTTTCATTGGGGTCCAGTGCAAATCCAAAAACTTGAAATAGTCCACCACCCTCAAAGAGGTAAGAACCGCTTTGCTCATCAAAGAAGGGGTTTTCTCTGCGGGTTAGAGAGGAGACAGCACGTTTGAAAAAGACTTCCATCTCCACAGGTTCTACCAAGAGCGCTCTGGCTTTAATAACAACCTGGATGGTTTTAGAAGAGGACAATCCCTGCGCATCTGTGACGGTTAGTTCTACTGCTGTGATTCCATTACTAGCATCCTGCGGTGCCTGAATCTCCAGGGTGCTGGAACTTAACGTAGAGCTGAGAATAGAGATTCTATGGGTGTCCAGACTCCATGCGAAGCTGAGCTCCCCCCCGCCTCTGGAGATAGAGCCACTACCATCAAGGGTGATCGACCGCGCTGGTTGAGAGTCTTCCAGCAAAACCAGGGCGGGTCTGAGGGCTGCTACCGGCGCTAAGATTCTGGGTTTCGCTCTAAATTCCAGCTCCTGCACGGAAGATTTCTGATTTTGGTCGGTGAGGATGAGCTTCATGCGAAAAACTGTGGGTTGCGAAACTTCAGGGATTTCTATTCGGATCTGCGATGTCTGTAGTGAAGGTTCATCACTCAAGATGGATAGACTGGAGAGATTGGTCCATTGATAGCTGATCTTAGATCCTGTCTCAGAGAAGGAAAAGGAGGCGTCGAGGGCAATTCTCTCGCCTGGAAAATAGCTGGATTTTTTTGGGAATTGATCTATGACAGCGCTTGGAGGTCTGGTTGCCGGAAGAACTGCTACCACCACAGAATCTGAGCTGGTTCCAAGATCGTCTGTGAGATCTAGCTTGAAGCGCAGCAGGGTCCGATCTGGAAAGTCATCGGGCTCTAGACTGATTCTGGCGATTTCACTGGTTTGACTGGAGTCCATGAAAGACAGGGGACCGCTCCAGGAAAACTGAGGCAACCCTGTGGCATAGGAAAACGAAGAACTCCCATCTAGGTTGATCATGACAGGGGCCCCGCCCAATTGAATCACTTGATCAATCCCGGCATAGACGAAGGGAGGATTGCCGGGCTGAATAATAATTTTCAGCTCATCGCGGCTGGAAAGAGAACCCTCGCTAATGGTCAAAGTCAAAGCATAGGTTCCAGGTTCAGATAAAACAAATTTTGGATTTCTAGCCCTAGGGTCCAGCCCGCTCTCAGTCGAGAAATAGGATCTGGGTTCCCAGGCATAGCTGAGACTGGATTCCTGGCCGCTCTCGAGGGAGAAACTAAAGTTTTTTAAGACGATTCCACCGGACTGAATCAGCCCCGGCTGATTCAATACCAGCGAAAACCCCGTATCTGCCACAGGGGGCTGTAGCCCTCGCACTCTTACGCGAATAGCTTGCGTCGCAAAACTTGATTCGCTTTTGCTGACCCGGATTTCTCCGTCAAAAACTCCCGCCTTTTGAAAACTCACACGGGTTGAGTGCATGGTTGAAGAATCGATTAAAACCGAAGGGTCCTCAAAACTCCACAGAAAACCGAGGTTTTCAGAGCTTCCGGTTTTTGGGTCAAAGGAGTCTTTGGCTGAAACCAATAGCGAAGAGGAAGTCTTGGCCATCATAAACCTTGGGGCGATAATGACCGGTGCCAGTTCGCGGACAAATTTATAGACGACCGAAGCACTGGCTTCGCGCCCATCTGAGCTTCGTACACGTAGAAGATAGCTTTGCTCCGCTTGGCCGAAGTAATTCACAACCACTTCCGAGAGGGCTTGAGTTGCTTCGATCAGAGCGGTTTCGCTCCCATCTTCAAGGGCATACCATTGATAGCTCAGCTCCTGTCCTGAAGGATCAAAACTGTTCCCGGCATCGAGCTTGATTCTGGCAGAGTCTCCTTCAACCTCAATTCTTCGCGATCTACCCGCACTCACATAGAGACGGTTAGAAAGTCCAAAATCCTTATCAAGTTTTTCATCTAAGAGTAGTCCTTGCATCTCCTTAGAGGTCAAAACACCGGCGACTTTACCAAGAACCGCCAGGGCATCTGAGGCATTCTCTGAGTTTTTGGCAAGATTTCGCGCCAGGTTTCCAATATCTTTGACTTTTCCTATGCTTTTTTCCAAGATCGATAAAAAATCCACCTCAATCTCGCCAGACGACTCCACCTCTGCTTTTAGAGCGCTGATCCTGGTGAAGATCTGATCGGATGCGGCCGTATTGGCGCTGCTGGCCTCCACGGCTCCTGAGAGAATCTCTGAGACGGTGTTGGTATCGGGAGCGTTTTTTACCAGGGTATCGAGAAGGTCTGCTGAACCATCAAGGGTCGAGATCGTATCATCGAGTTCACTTAAAAACTTTGTTGACCCTCGACTCTCCTCTTCTTTGGCGCTATTAAGAACTGTTGAAGCCTTACCCAGAATTGCGGCCAAATTTCTGGCGGCTTCCTGATTAGAGGCCAGATCTTTTACCAGATCTTGCGGAAACGCCACAGCCTTAGCGATAATTTTAAGTCCCGCAGAAGTCCCGTCACTGCCCTTTAGACTCTCAAGATTAGCGCTAACGGTAGTAACCACCTCGCGAAATCTGGATAGAGTCTGATTCTCGAGCCCTGCATTTCCGGAGGTGGCCTCAACCAGTGACAGGGACTCGGTGACGACATCAACAACATTAAGCAACGCTTCCGAGGAACCATCACCGATCACAAGACCTTGCACAAGCTGACGAATTTCCAGCTCTTCCCCTGCCTGAAAAATCCCCTTCTCTCTTGCAGATTTTTGCCTTGCCAGA